>JBJMGU010000187.1:0-29357 GCA_045807765.1 Blastocatellia bacterium | reverse complement strand
TTAGATGGTTGCTATATGTATCTACTTACTTTTGGCTTAAACCTTCCAACTTGTGCCCAGGCTTGTCAGGGCGCAAGATATATCACAATTGAATTATCAAATAAAGGCAAAAGAGCCACGCGCGCGCGGCCCTTTAACGATGGCCCGGCGCGATAACCGAGTTTTATCTGGGTTAATAGTCACTCGGCATTATCAGAGTCCAGCCGTTGACTTCGTTCTCTATAAGCCAGATGGGGCCGGGCAACGTCCGCAGATAATCACTCCCGCCAGCGGTGGGAAGTTGCGCGGCAATCGCCTTGCCAAATGCTTCTAGGTCGAAGTTGATTGGCTCCTCGTCATCGCCACAGTTGGCGAGGTGTTCGGTTAACTGTTCTTCGCTCAGTGCGTATTTTGGGCGCTCTTGCCAGAACAGCGTGGCGGTAATGCGGTTGATTGGCTTCGACTCGAAAGAAAGTCCTAAGCTCGAAATATCAACGAGCACGCCGTCATCAAGCGCCATGTCATCGGTGTAGGCGTAGATTACCTGCTCGTTCAATTCATCTGTTAGACTCATCGCTTTATCTCCTGTAAGAAGCGGCCCGGCTTGTGACCGGGAGATGCTTCGAGTTAGTCAACAACTGGCGTTTTGATGTTGAAAGGGATGCCCTTTTCCTTCGCCAGCCATACCGGAATCAGAAAGAATCGGTGGCCACCGTAAAGAAATTCGATCTGTGATTTCGGCAGCCACATTTCTTTATTCCAGCCGTTCCAGTGGCCTACTCGAATTAGCAGCGCCTTGTCGGTTTCCCGCTTGATTTCATCGGCGCGCTGCTCGACGCGCTGGTTATCGAAGTGCGAGGTATCGGCGGCAGCGCTTGCCGCGTCTGCTTCGGCATAAGGGCGCTGCAATTGCAAAACGTAAGGCAGCGGCGCAGGGGGTGCGTGATAAAGTTTTCGCATCGTGTCCTCTCTGAAGTGGGGCAGCTTGCTTGTGCTGCCCCTGTCCGGTCACATAATCAAGTCTTCACCCCATCCCGGCTGTGCATAAGTCATCAAGTAGAACTGCCGATGAGCGGCATAAGCGGGATGAGTGCGAACGTGGCGCAGATTGAAAGCCCAGCGCATCGTCAGTGCCGCTTTCTTGCCGCCCTGCTTACCCCAGACGGCGAAGTCATTGCGCGAGCTATGCAAGGCGACGTGACAAGCCTTGTGCATCGGCTCTGTCTCTGTGCCACCTTGCGAGCGATAGGTGACGTGGTGTTGATTCACCACGTCACCCGTTGCGATGGGTTGTTGGCACAAGAGGCACGTCATAGCTCGATGCCCCCTATTCTGCCTTGTGACGGCGGCTGCGCTTTGTGATAAACCTTGCCGTTGCGCACGATGAAGTTTTCAGACTCAAGAGCGGCTGACCATTCGCCGTAGCCGCTCATTGCTTCGCTCTCTTCAGCGATCATCTGCATAACTTCGTCGTGCTCGCTCTCAGTGACCGCGAACAATTCCTCAGAGTAGACATTCGATTCAAAGTTGCTTATCATTTGGTTGACTCACTTTCTGGCCCGTTTGCGCGGGCTTGGTTTGTCAGGCTCGGTTGCTAGTAACAGCCGAGCCTTAATCTTTTAGGAGTGCGTTTCGTGTGCGTGTTGTCAGCGGGTGAGTGTCTTACTCTTGCCAGCCTTGCGCCCGTCGCCTACCTTGCTGTGCATCTCGGTGCCGCTCTCGCGGTATCCCTTTCGGCTTCGCGCTTTGTTTTCAATGAACCATCAACCTTACGAATGAAACTATAACGCATAGGTTAGAGTATGTCAGGAATAAAATAACCCTTGCGTTATAGTTTTTATCGACGTATAAAAGAGCTATGACAAAGCTACTCACAACATCAGAGGCAGCGGAGCGGCTAGGTGTAAATGCATCGCGTATCCGCCAGCTTGTCCTTCAAGGCAGATTGCCAGCACAGAAGATGGGGCGGGATTTGTTTGTTGATGAGAAGGATTTGAAGCTAGTGGTAGATCGTAAACCGGGCAGACCATCGAAGGCTGAGACGGCGAAAGTTGAGAGCGGGCGAAAAACAGGGAAGCGGGGCAAATGACCAGATGCGGGTTCAATGTGTCCCTGAATGTGTCCCTGAAACAAATAAAGCCGCCTTACGGCAGCTTTAAGTTATTGATTTAATTAATGAGCCGTGCTGGGCTCGAACCAGCGACCCTCTGGTTAAAAGCCAGATGCTCTACCGACTGAGCTAACGGCCCGTTGCAGGGTTAAACCAGCAAATCAAAAATATAGATGCTGCGAAGGGCTTACGCAAGCGCTAATCGAGCCGTTCCGGCACTCGGCTTGGGAGCGGTCTCTGCATGTGATACTGTGGACAGGAGACGGTGAATGTCGGTCAATAATGACTTCAATGACTTCGAGAAATGACCGGAGGGAATTGCGGGATGGCTAAGAAGACCACGCAGCAGTCGAAGAAGCAACAGAACACGCCGCGAGGGATTCAAGACGTTGACCTCGCCAAAGACGCGGCAAAGATTGTCGGCACGGCGATTGGAGTTGTCGGCGGAACAGCGGCCTTCATTGGCTCGAAAGTCGCCGAAGCGGTCGCCAGTAGCCCGGCAAAGAAAGCCGCGACGAAGCAAGCCTCACCAGCTAAGGCTAAATCAGCGAGTAAGGCGACGAAGAAAGCAGCAGCGAAGAAAGCCAGCGGGTCGAAAAAGCAAACTAACAAGCCTGCGGCGAAAAAGTCAGGCACCACGAAGGCAGCCAGCAAGAAGACTGGTAGCAAGAAAGCCGGTAGCAATAAGACAGGCCGCAAGAAGGCGAGCAAGTAACGGGCTGCCACGAAATGACCGCCGCTTGCCCGCTGGCCGGCTCAACCGTCGCCTTCGGTTGCGGCCTTCTACAAGCTGCCGGATAAAAATGCTTTTGCTTCACTGAGCGTCGGCAGCCCTGTGCGTGCGCCAAGGGCACGGCACTTCAATCCGGCGACGGCATTGGCGAAGCGCAGTGTTTCTTCGACCGTCAGTCCCGTCAGTAAGCCGTAGATGAATCCGGCGTGAAAGGCGTCGCCCGCGCCGGTCGTGTCTCGGCACTCGACTCGAAACGCCGGCGCGTGGATGAACTGGCCGCGAAGATAGATCAGCACACCGTCCTCGCCGAGCGTCGCGCCGGTGACCAGCGAGCCATTCCTTTCCGCAAGTTGACGCAACGCCACCCGCAGGTCGCTCTCGCCCGTCATGCGCGTCGGGAAGCTACTCGACGAAATCATCAAGTCAATGAGCGGCAGCAGGCGCTCTGCGCCCGGATAGATGTTGTCTATGTCGAGCACTGTCGGCACACCGGCGGCCCGCGCCGCCGTCGCCGCGACAATGGCCGCCTCGACGTCATGGCCGTCCAGGTGCAGCACCCGCCCGGAGGTCACCGCGGCGCTGTCCACTTCTTCAGGAAGCGTGGCGACTGATGGGTCGCGGCTCCAGAGAATCGTCCGCTCACCGCTCATCTCGTCAATAATGATGAAAGCGGTCTGCGTTTCGGCCCCTTCGACCACATTGATATCCGCCGTCACGCCTTCAGAGACCACCGAGTTGATCTGAAAACGCCCGATATCATCGTCACCGACTTTGCCGATGTAACGTGTGCGCAGGCCCAGACGCGCCAGCGCCACCATCGCCGAGGCGCACTGGCCACCCGCTGCCAGTTGATGAGACTTGTAGCGAATCTTAGTGTTGAATTCCGGGTAGCGCGGCGCCACGATGAGATGATCAACGGCGTTGAGCCCGAGCGCTACGGCATCGAAAGGTTTGCCGGCGGGAACGGTGATGCCAAATTCCATAGGAGGAGTTTAGCGAATCTAGCGAGTCTATCGAGTCAGGAGTCAGAAAAGAAATGGTGTCTGCTCAGTAGACTTGATAGACTCGCCAGACTCTCCAGACTAATGCGACTGGCTGACGGCGTTGTTGGTCAGCAGGCGGACTTCGACGCGGCGGTTCTGCTGTCGCCCTTCGAGCGTCGTGTTGTCGGCGACCGGGCGGCTCTCGCCGAAGCCAAGAATTGACATGCGGAAGAGCGGGATGTTGTGACGTTCGGCCAGGTAACGGCGCACGGCTTCCGAGCGCGCCTGGCTCAAACGCTCATTCATGTCGGTCTTGCCATCGGCAGAGGCGAAGCCTTCGATCTCTAGCAGAAAGCCGTTGCGGTCTTTGATCTGGCCGGCCAGCTCGTCGAGCGAGGCCATACCTTCGGGTTGCAAGTCGGACTTGTTGACTTTGAACCAGATGGTGACCGTCTTCTGCACGGTGTACTTGTCGAGGTTCGAGCGCAGGTCGGTGACCGACTGTTCAATGCCACTGACCCGCGTATTGGCCTGCTCGGCTGCCGAGGCCGCTTTGTCAGCGGTCTGCTGCGCGCGGTCTGTGCGGTTGCCGACTTCTGTAACGTCTGTGCGGATGCGGTTGATGTCCTGGGTGTTGCGACGCGAGGTCTCTTCCAACTCGCCGGTGCGGTTCTCAAGCGGCGTGGCGCGCTCGTTGACGCGGTTGCGGACGTATTTCTTGGTGGCGCAGGCGCTCGACAGCAGCACCGCAAGCGCGATGCAGGCGACAGCCATGGCGTTTCGTCTCATATTAGGCCTCCTGAAGTGATTTCACCCGACGCATACCCTTCGCAGTGACACGGGCGGCAATGCGATGCGCGCAGAGAGGTGAACGTTTGCCGTGCTTTGCTTACCTCAACTATACTTTAACGGGCGACGCTAGAGTACATACACGAAAAACGACGGGAGAGTCAAGAAGTTGAAAAGATCTCTATTGATTGGCTTACTGACCCTGACGCTCGGCGGCCTGTGGCCGGCGACTGCCGACAACTGCAAAGCCCCGGAGCTGATCTGCAAAGCAGCCGGCAATCAGGATCGCTCGCTCTACATGCGCGACCACTGCCACTACCAGCAGCGATTGCGCGTCGAGCGCTTCAAGCTCAAGGACGGTCAGGAGCGCATGGAAGAGACCCGCGAGACGACCGTCGAGATCGAGCCAGCAGCCCGCGCCGATAAGTCAGGCCAGATTCCCGTCACCGTTAGCGTCGTCTCCGACACCGATAAGAAGGGCAACCCGAAGAGTAAGGTCAGCGAGGACGAGACCACCCTGCTGTCATTCGGCGCGCTCTGGGACCTGGCCTTCTTTCCGCTGCTGCCGGAAAAAATTCAGTACTACAACTTTCAGGAAGTCGTTGCCGAGCGCAAGAACGAGCGCTGGTATCGCTTCACCCCAAAGGCCGAAGCGACCAGTGTGCCGCTGGCGGCGGGTACAGTCATGCTCGACTCGACGAGCGGCGAAATCTTGACCATCCGAATAGATAGCCTGCACAACCTTGAAGTCTTAGACAAAGAAGCCGCCAAGCTCAAGAGCTTCAACGCAACAATCGATTATTCACAGTTTGAAGGCGCGATGCGCTTGCCGACGCTGGCTTCCGGCGGCGGCGTGTCGAACATCCGGCGCTTCGAGGGCGGCTTCCGCTTCCGCTTCGAAGAAGGCAAATATCGGATCGTCAGTAAAATGTAGCGGGACAGGGAGTCAGGAGTCAGAAGTCAGAAGTCAGAATGAAGGAGGAGGTCGGACGCTCGCCTCCGCTTCTATTCTACCTTTTAGACTCCCCTTCGCTATACATTCTGACTCCTGACTCCTGACTCCTGACTTCTTGCCGTTATGACGCTCGCTGAAAAACTCGCCAGCCTGCCCGTACAGCCGGGCTGTTACATCTACCGCGACGAGGCGGGCAAAATCCTTTACGTCGGCAAGGCGAAGAACTTGCGCAACCGCGTGCGCCAGTACTTTCAGTCGGCGCGCTCGCACGACGCCAAGACCAATGAGCTGGTGTCACGCATCGCCGACCTGGAGCTGTTTCTCACCGATAGCGAGATCGAAGCCCTGGCGCTCGAAAGCAATCTGATTAAGAAGCATCGGCCGCCGTTCAACATCCTGCTCAAGGACGACAAGCAGTATCCACACATCAAGATCACCAACGAGACGGCGCCGCGCGCCGTCATCGCCCGCAAGATTATCAAAGACGGCTCGCGCTACTACGGCCCGTACCTGCCGCCGTCGCTTGCGTGGCAGACGCTCGATTTAATCAACCGCCATTTCCAACTCCGCACCTGCACCATGGAGATCACAGGCAAGGCGGATCGCCCATGTCTTGAATATCACATCAAGCGCTGCCTCGGCCCTTGTGTGAAAGAGCTATGCAGGCTCGACCATTACAACGAAGCGGTGCGCGATGTCGAGATGCTGCTTGCGGGCAAGACGGCTGATCTGGAAACCATGCTTAAAGAACGCATGCTCAGGGCGTCTGACGAGCTGCGCTTTGAAGCGGCGGCGCGCTACCGCGACCAGTTGAAGACGATTGCCAGGCTCGGCGAGCAGCAGAAGATGATGCTGGTGTCGGGCGAAGACGTTGACATCTTTGGCTACTACCGCGAAGGCTGGCAACTGGCGCTGGCGCTCTTCACCATGCGCGAAGGCAAGGTGGTCGGCAAGCGCGAGTTTTATTGGGAGGACATCAGCGACCCGTTCGACCCTGGCGCCTTCATCGGCCAGGCGCTGAAGCAGTACTACACCGCCGGCGACTATGCGCCCGGTGAGGTTTATGTGCCGGTCGAATTCGAAGACCGCGAGCTGCTCGAAGAATACCTGACGACGCAGCGCGGTCGCCGCGTCCATATCAGCGCCCCGCAGCGCGGCGTCAAGCGCGATCTGATCGATCTCGTCGAAAAGAATGCCCGCTTGAACTTCGATCAGCGCTTTCGCGTGCAGCGGCCCGATATGACGAAGGTCTTGCAGGAGCTGCAAGAGGCACTGGAGCTGCCGGAGCTTCCCGAGCGCATCGAATCCTTTGACATCTCGAATATTCAAGGCGACGAGAACGTCGCTTCGATGGTCGTCTGCGAGCACGGCGCGATGAAGAAGTCCGATTACCGCAAGTTCAAAGTGCGCTCGGTCGAAGGCCACGCTGACGATTTTCAATCGATGTACGAAGTCGTGGGCCGCCGTTATTCTCGATTGCTCAGAGAAGACCGCCCGCTGCCGAATCTGGTATTGATTGACGGCGGCAAGGGACAACTGGCCGCCGCTGCCCGCGCCCTGCACGAGCTTGGGCTTGAAGCCTTGCCGACCGCTTCGATTGCCAAGCGCGAAGAACTGCTTTTCGTCAAAGGGCGGGCCGAGCCTGTACGCATCGATCATCATTCGCCGGTGCTGCACCTGATGCAGATGATCCGCGACGAGACGCACCGCTTCGCCGTGACTTATCATCGCAAGCGGCGGGCGATGCGCGACTTCAAATCTGAGCTGACCTCGATTCCCGGCGTCGGCGAGAAGCTGAAAGCGCGGTTGCTCAGGAACTTCGGCAGCCTCAAGCGCGTCTCGGAAGCGAGCTTCGCGGAGCTGAAGCCCTTCGTCGGCGCGACCCAGGCCGAGCGCATCGTCGCGCACTTCGCTCGCCTCAAAAAGATGGAGGCTGAGGCAGAAGGTGATTCTGATCGTGACTTCAGCTGAATGCCAACTGCATTTGCGGCTCCGCCGGTTAAATTCATTCGCTAATCACGATAGTCAGGAAGTGCATGGCCTCCCGCGCAGCCTGGAAGTCTTCTCTCGATATGCGGCGTTCACCGATCAGCGGGTCGAGAACAATCACGCTTTCTCGCTCAATAGCGACAACGACCAGCGAGTGATATTGTCCACTCAGTCCGCCTTTAATCGGCCACAGGTCAACGTAGACAATTGGAAAACATGGCCTATCCAGCAAACTCGCAAGCTCATCCAATGAGGCGAGTGTGTGTTTACGGCTGCCAGTGAATCCAAGTTGGCGGGCCGCTTTAACTAATTGGAAAGCGTTTGTCCCTAACGGCGAGCAATCGGCCAGTTGAAGCAACCGAGCTTCGTCTACCTCCAGGCCCAACCCGGCCAGTACCATGCGCAAACAGGCCGGAGCGCATGAGTAGCGCGTTTCCTGCTTAAGGAATGGCGGCTTCGATTTGCTCACGGTGTTGTTCGTAAAGCCCCAACGCGCAGTTTTTCATTTCATCAATTGACGTATGCTCGCGCACGATACCGCTGGATTCATCGATAACTAGCTTTCCCACCGGGCCGAGCGGTTCCAGGAGAGGGTACGAAAGCCACACAGGAACGCACCAACCGGAGAGGGTCTGGTTGTACTCCGGTATCCCTGCCGCGAACCGATCCGGCAAATGAGAGAACAGCCAGTCGTTAGCAGTGGCGCGTGCTTCGAGGACAGTTGTAACGGCTAGAGTAGACATAATCAAATGATTCAAAAGCATTCTAATGGCCTGCCTCCTATCGTTCAAGGCCCAAGCCACATTCAAAAACTTTCCCTTCTTCCTTGAAAAAGCGGGCAACACCACGCTAAATTTCGGTCATCTCACCGCTGCCACTGGAACACTTCACCTTAAACCACCGCAGGGGGAGAGAATGATGCGAAAGACAATCACCAGCACACTGGCCATCATCGTTATGTTAATCGCTGCCGGGGCGACCGTATCTGAAACCACGGCGCTGGCGGCGACTAAAAAGCGGACATGCAGTTGCAGCCGCCCGAACTTGCGCCGTCGCGCCCGTACCGCCGCGACTCGCGTGCCGCGTGCAACCGCAGTCACTCCCAACACCTATGCGGCGCAGGACAGCCCGAACGCTCAGGTGGTTGGGCCGGTGACGGCGACCTATCATCTCGAAGCCAATCAGTATTTTCGTTTGCGGATGAACCAGACGCTGCGCTCGGATCAGACGCGCATGGGTGACCGCTTCAAGGCGACGGTGGTAACGCCGGTCTATGCCAGCGGCGTCGAAGTCGTGCCCGCCGGCTCAACTGTTGAAGGCCGCGTGACGCGAGCCGTAGCGGCGCGCACACGCGGGCGCGAAGGCCAGTTGGCGGTCGCTTTCGACACGCTGGTTCTGCCCGACGGTACGCGTCACCAGTTGGACGGCGTCTTGACCGAGCTGCAAGACGACCGGCGCGGCGAGGTTGATGCCGAGAACGAAGTCAGCGGGCGCTCGTCGGATAAGCGTAATATCGAATACGTTGGCGGCGGCGCGGTGGGCGGCGCGATCTTAGGTGGCATCGCCGGCGGCGGCAAAGGCGCTGGCATCGGCGCGATCCTGGGCGCGGGCGCCGGTGTTGCCGGCGTGATGCTTACGAAAGGCAACGACGCCGAGCTGCGCAGCGGCACCGAGGTCGGCATGACGACGACGCGACCGATAACCTTCACGATTCGCACTGAACGCTGAGCGGCTGTGCCGCTGCTCAGCGACGCGGCGACACGGCGACACGGCGAGGGAACAATCTGAAAGCTTATCGCTTTGTTTTCTTGCCCCGTGTCCCCGCGTCGCTCTTTTGCCCTGAACCTCCCGCTCGTTATACTCGTAACATCGGAAAAGCTCTCAGCGACAATTGAGTGAGCTGAACCCACGAGCGGGAGGAAACGATGGTAGCCGAACGACGCTTCATCGCGCCACCAACCAACGCCGAGCCGTCGAAATATATCTTTAAACGTGTTGCTGCCTGGCATGGCGTGCGTGTCCAGCACCTGCGCGTCACCGAAGGCGAAATGTCCGAGGTGCAGCTCGGCGAGCACCAGGTCGCCATTCCCCTCGAAGGCGCCTATACGGTCGAGGCGATCACGGCCAGCGGCTTTCGCCGAATTGCCGTCCGCAGCGTCGGCCACACCTGCCTGATCCCCGCCGGTCAAGCCTACAGTGTGCGCTGGAACAATGAACTGGAGAATGTTTCGATCTACCTGCCGCCGGCTTTCTTGTCGCGGCTCGCCGCCGAATCGTTGATGACCGAGCGCCTGGAGCTGGTCGAAGGTTGCGGCACACAAGACCCGTTCATCCGCGAGCTGGCTCTGCGGCTGACTGCGGAAATCGCCTCGCCGCACCCGGCAGGCCGGCTCTATGGCGAATCGCTGGTGGACACGCTGGCGGCGCACCTGCTCAGGCATTACACGACGGCGAGCCAGCGGCGGCAAGCCGTACTGGGCGGGCTGGCCGGTCACAAGCTGCGACGCGCCACCGATTATATTAATGACAACCTGTCGCGTGACCTGTCGCTCGCCGAAATCGCCGCCGTGCTCGACCTCAGCACTTATCATTTCGTGCGGACTTTCAAACAGGCGACCGGCGAAACGCCGCATCAATACCTGCTCAAGAGCCGTGTCGAGCGCGCCAAGCAATTGCTTGCCGAGACCGAGCTGCCGCTCGCCGAGATCAGCTACCTTGTCGGCTTCAACAGTCAGAGCCATTTTACGACCAGCTTCCGCCGCATGGCCCGACAGACGCCGAAAGCTTTCCGCGAAACGGTGCGCGGTTAATCGGCGTTGTGGCTTCGCGGCAATTTCTTGAAAGCCTCAGCAAAATTTAGAAATACAGCGCTGCCGGCATCGCCTAGAATTCTTCTCGCCGCAGTAATATGACTAATGGGAGGACGCGATGGTTTACAACAGCATTGATGAAATCTTTGCCGCGCTGGCGACGACGCGGCGGCGCATCTATGAGCACGTCGCCGACCTCAGCGATGAACAGGCAAAGGCGCGGTCGGCGCCCGATCTCTGGTCGGTGGCCGAAATCATCGAGCATCTGAGCATGGCCGAAGGGCGCATCCTGGCGCTGCTCGGCAGCCTCTTGGAGCGCAAAGCCGCCGCCGCCGCGCCCGCGGGCGCCGGCAGTTCGGCGATCTCGATTCAGATGATGACTGACCGGGCGCACGAAAGATTCACCGCGCCCGAATTCTTGCAGCCGACTGGCAACCTGCCGCTTTCAGAATCGCTCGCGCGCCTGCGCCAGTCGCGTGAGACGTTGCTCGGCTTACGACCACGGATCGAAGCGGCGGATTATTCGCACGTCACCTTTCCGCACCCGGCCTTCGGCCCGCTCAATCTTTATCAGTGGCTGGCCGCCGCCGAGTTCCACGAGTGCAAGCACCTTGACCAGCTTCACACTTATCTGAGGTGAGCGGCGGTCGCCTGAAAATCACACGGGCGATTTTTTCAGGCAACGCCGCGGGGGGGTAGAAGCAATCTAATCCCTAGACAGCGACCCGAACTTATAACGCTGGTAGAATCGTCCTTTCGAGGCAGTCCGACACTCGGGTCGCTGTTTCCATCTCTTCAGCAACAAATTTCCTGAGCGCCTTATCCATTAAAAATCGTCCGCCGGCCTTCGACGCGAAGGCTGGGGCTTAAGACGCGCGCCACGGCTTCGGGGTAAGCGCGATGCTCTTCGGCGAGGATGCGCGCCGATAAACTCTCCACTGTATCGTCGTCGCGGACTTCGACCGGGCGCTGCAAGATGATTGGCCCGTGGTCCAGCTCCTCGTCCACCAGATGCACGGTGCAGCCGGTAATCTTCACGCCGTGGGCGAGCGCCTGCTGCTGCGCGTCGAGCCCTGGGAACGCCGGCAGCAGCGACGGGTGGATATTCAAAAGATGATTCTCGAAAGCGCGCACGAAGCTTGCGCTCACCAGCCGCATGTAACCTGCAAGACAGACCAGCCGCACACCGCGCCGCCGCAACTCCTGGATCATCTCTGCATCATGGACTTCGCGTGAGCGGCCTTTGTGGTTGATGAACAGGGTCTCGACGCCGCGTTCACGCGCCGTCTGAAGCCCCGCTGCCGACTCAATGTTGCTGATGACAACCGCCACCTCAGCATCGAGTCGCCCATCGCGCGCGGCATCGAGCAGCGCCGCCATGTTCGAGCCGCGCCCCGAAATCAAAATGCCGATTCTCTCCCTGCTCATTGATCACTTGTCCTTTGTCATGCGTAGCTGCCTCGGGTTTATCAGGCGCGATTCATCATAACCGAGATAATCAGCCAATGACCAATGACCGGACGCGAAGGACAAATCTTGCTATCGCGCCGCAAAACATTTATCTTTTACAGCGCGATGGAGCCTGAGAGAACCCCGCCAAATAATCGCGCCAACCTTCCCGCGGACGAAGGCGGCGAGCCTGAAGTTCTAGTGCGCCGCTCGGACGAAGACATCGCGCTGTTCGACACCCAGCGCATCGTCGAAGCGCTGGTGCGCGAGGCGGGCATTGACGCCGATCTGGCTGAACAGATCGCCCTGGAAATCCGCGAGTTCATCCAGAAGTTTGGCTTCCGCACCCTTAGCTCATCACTGATTCGCGGCCTCGTAGATGCGAAGCTGCTTGAGCTTGGCCTCGAAGACGCGCACCGCTCGCACACACGGCTGGGGGTGCCGTTTTATGATGTAGACCGCATTATGCACAGCGCCTTCCGCGAGTCGAGCGCCCAGCCATACGGCCCCGAAGGCACCAGCCTGATGCTCGCCGAAGCCATCAAGCGCGAATACGCCATCAATAGCGTCTTCTCTGAGCAGATCGCCAACGCGCATCTGGTCGGCGACATTCACATTCACGGCATCGGCGCGATTGATCGACCCTACTCGATCATCTCGGCGGTCGATTACCTGAAGCAATTCGGCATTGCGCTGCCGGAGGGCTTTGCCAGCTCGCGCCCCGCCCGGCACGTCGAAGTGCTGGTCGCGCACCTGGTCAAGATGAGCGCCGTGATGCAGGGCTATCTGGCCGGCCCCATCGTCTGGGACTCGGTGAATTTTGCGCTCGCGCCTTTCCTGGTTGGCGTCGATGATCGCACGGTCAAGCAACTGGCGCAGAACTTGGTCTTCGAGCTTTCGGCGCCGGCAGTGGCGCGCGGCGGGCAGATCATCTTTAGTGATTTACATCTCGATTGGGACGCGCCGTCTTACATGAAATCGCGCGCTGCTGTGGGGCCGGGCGGCGAGGCGACCGACAAGATGTACGGCGAATATGCGAATGAAGCGCACCGCTTTCTGCAAGCATTGTTCGAGGTCTTTATCGAAGGCGATGGCATGGGCCGCGCCTTTCTGACGCCGCGCTTAATCCTGCACATCAACCGCCACTTCAACGAGATCACCGGCTATCGCGGCGTGTTAGAGCTGGCGAGCCGGCTGGCGGTCGAGCGCGGCGGTCTGACTATTGCCTTTGACCGAGACGACGAGGGCAGCTTCTTTCGCCGCTTCGGTATCAACGACGAGAAAGCGATGGGCCGCACCCAGAATCACGCGCTGCGCGCCGCGCAGTTTCAGATTGTTTCGCTCAACCTGCCGCGCGTCGGCTACCTGGCCGGCGACAATCATGTGAAGGTCTTTGAAGAGTTGACGCGGTTGATGGAGACCGCCGCGCAGGCGCACCTTGAAAAGCGCGTCTTTCTGGAAAAGCTGCTGGCGCTGGGCGAGCGCGGCCCGCTTGCCGCCTTGACGACAAAGGCCAGCGGCGCGCCGTTCTTAAAGCTCAACTGGACGACGCACGCCATCAACCCCGTCGGCCTGAATGAGCTATGCCGCGCCGTGCTCGCCTCTGACCTGCACGACTCGGAACCGGCGATGGAGTTCGCGCAGAAAGTTCTGATGCATCTGAAGCGCGAAAGCGAGCGGCTGTCGAACAAGCATCGCGTGCGCTTTCTGCTGAGCGGGCAGGGAACCGAAGTGACGGCGCATCGCCTGGCGCGCATGGATTTGCGCTACTTCGGCGAAACGGCAGCGCGAGTCGTCTGCGGTGACGCCGAGGTGGGTGCCGGTTACTACACCGATGGCGTGCGGCTGGCGGCGACCAGCGGCGTCACGGTGCTTGACCGCGTACGCACAGAGGGGGCGTTCCACGATTTTGGCTTTGTGAATTCAACCACAGAAATCTGGATGGGCGAAGCGCAGCCCGAAGCCGATGACCTCGGCAGGTTGATCTCGCAGGCGTTTTATCAATCGACGTGTGCGGGCCTGCTCTTCTGCCCGGAGTTCACCATCTGCGCCGGCTGCGGCGCAAATACCCGCGGCCTGCACAAGAGTTGTCCGCAGTGCCAGTCGACGCGCGTGGATGGATTGGCCTATGCCGGCGACCGTTACGGCTATACCTCGTCGTGGGACGCCGCGCGGCTGGCCGAGTTAGGCGACCGCAAGCGCGTCACGGGAGAAGATATGTGACGCGGCGACGCGGTGACGCATCGCCGCGGGGAAAGAGAAGCGTTTCGACACGATGTCTTTCCCTCGCCGCGTCGCCGCGTCGCCGTGTCCCCGCGTCGGCTTCTTACTATGCCCTCAGGACGGACGCATGACCGCATCACCTTTCTGCTGGTGCCGCCAACAGCGGCGGCGGCCTACTACTTCACGGGCGACTGGATCGTGGCGGCGATTACGACGGCGGCGATGCTTTTTGGCGGGCTGATGTTTGGCCCCGATCTCGACATTCAGAGCCGCCAGTATACGCGCTGGGGGCCGCTCAGATTCTTGTGGTGGCCGTACAAAGTCGCCCTGCCGCACCGCTCGCGTCTTTCGCACAGCATTCTGATCGGCACCTGGGTTCGCGTCATCTATTTCCTGATTGTCGTCGCCATTACCTTCGCCATCGTCCTCTATGCGCGCGATTTTTATCTGCACCGCCAGGCCGCTGCCCTAAGCAATGTGAGCGGCGCATTCACACGTGTCTGGGAGGTCGTGGCTTCGGTCAAGCGTGATTATATTATCGCTACGTTGGTCGGCTTATGGATCGGCGCGACCAGTCACACGGTATCCGACGTGCTCGGCTCGTTCTTTAAAAGCGTGCGCCGCTCGATCTGAACCCAATCTGCCGAATTAGAGACAAAAAAGCGCGCCGGTTACCCATAGCCGGCGCGCGAGGAAGCTACCCAAGTCCCCTAGAAGGTCAACGCCATCTGCGTCACCCGTCGTGGCCAAAGCCGCCGAGCGGGTGACGCCTGCTGCTCAATATCAGCAGAAAGCGCCGCAAGCATAGCAGACGAATTGTTCCAGACAAATGGAACAATTTGCGGAAACGCAGAAACTGTTCCATGAGAGGCGCACCTTCAATGGAGCGCGGGCGGCTCGCCGTGAAATAGCAGGATCGCTTCGATGGCTTCGAGCGATTCGGCAGCCAGCATGCTTTCTATGCGTACCTCTCTGACGCCTCGCGGCACCAGTTGGCGGAGGCGCTGGTCACAGATGGGCGAAAGGTAGACATAACGACAGGCGGCGAGCGCCTCGCGAATCTTCACGACTTGATGACCATCAACCGCTTGAATGTGATCAAGGGTTGCCGGCGGGATACCCAGGCCCAGTAAGTTCTGTCGGAAAGCTGGAAAGAAGTTGGCGTTCGAAACGATCATCAGAATGCGCCCGCGGCGCGCTGCTTTGACCAGCTCAGTCAGAAAGGCGGCGTTTAATCTTAGTTGCAAGAGCTTTTTGTGGTAGCGCCCGGCGATCTCCTGCACCTGTTTGAAATGATAATCGGTGGTCAGGAAATAATCCGATTGCGCCAGGGCACGCGCCGTGCGCCGATCCGCATGCAGCAGTTGTGAGAGCAGCACGGGAAACACGCGCACCTGCAAACGGCTGGAAATCTCATGCGCGAAGAGGTGAATCTGCTCCTCGTTGCATTCGACGACTGTCACCTGTGTCGCCGCCAGCCGCGAGCGATTGATGTAGCGCTCGACCAGCGCCTGATAGCGCGGAGCGTCCAGCTCAAGGTGGCTGGCCTCTGCGAGATTCGCTTTGATCAGTTGCAGAATGGATAGGCAATAAGTCTGGTCAAGGTCAACGCGGTCTATCTCGGCGACGTAAGCCCCCGACCCTGTGCGCAATTCGATGTAGCCTTCCTGTTGCAGCCGCTGGTAGATGGCAAAAGCGGTCTTGGTGTTGATGCCGCTGCGCTGTGCGATCTGCCGAACGCTTGGCAGACGTTGGCCGCCGCGCACGCTGCCCAGGTGCAGCGCCGTCAGCAACTGGTCGCGCGCCTGCTCGAAAAGCGACGTCGCCTGATTTTTGTCTAACAGGAATTGCATGCGTGTGCGCGATGGCGCATCAGCCGTTAAGAATCGCCGCCGCCAAAAGCGGAATCATGATCTCGTGATGGCCTGTGAAAGCGAAGCCGCGCCCACTGCCGGCTACCGGGCGGCGAACGACGTTGGTGAGCGGACGGTATTGTTGCAGAAAGTCGAAGTTTGCGGTTGTGAAATCTTCGAGCCGGTGGCCAAGATTACGCACCACCGTCACCGTCTTCAGGAAGACTTCCGGCAGCAGCACCGCCGAGCCGAGGTTCAAATAGACGCCGCCACCGTCCAGTTCGCGCACCACGGCACAGAGCAGGCGGAAATCGTGATAGCTGGTCTGACCGACGCTTGCGCCGTCGGCGCTCGGATGAATGTCCACGATGTCCGTGCCGATGGCGACGTGAACGGTGACCGGAATCCGCGCCGCGTAGGCCGAACAGAGCAAAGAGGCGGCGGCGTGCGCGGCGCTCATCTCGTCGAGCTGGCGACCGAGCGCTTCACCCATGCCGATACCGTCACGCGCCCCTGCGCGGATAGCTTCGTTGACGATGCGCCCGGTCTCTTCGGCCATGCCGAACTGGCCTGAGCCGAGCGTCGCGTCAACGTCTTCGCTGGTCTGCCCGGCGAGCGCGATCTCGAAATCATGAATCATCGCCGCGCGGTTCATCGCCAGCGCGGTGACGTAGCCACGCTTAAGCAGATCAATCAACACCGGCGCGAGGCCGGTCTTGATGACGTGCCCGCCGAGTCCGATGATAATGGCGCGCTCCAGGCGGTGCGCTTCGCGAATACGCTCGGCCAGCTCTTTCAGCTCGCGTGCCGCCAGGATGTTCGGCAAACCGGCGAGGAAATCTTTGAGTGATGAATCTTCTCGAAGCGGGAGGGCGAAGTCTGCCGTCGTGACTTTGCTTGGGCGCGAGGCGAGCGGGTAGGTCGAGATACGGTCGAAGGCGAGCGGCGCGAATGGGTAGCGCGACATACAGTCACCTCGCTTGCGAGTAGAGCGCGTCTTCGATCAGCTCGCACAGGATGTGTGCGATGGTGATATGGGTTTCCTGTACTCGCTGCGTCGAAGCGGTTTCGACGACCAGCGCCACGTCCGCAAGCGGCGCGAGCCGCCCGCCGTCACGGCCCGCAAGGGCGACGATCTTCAATCCCAGTTCGCGGGCGGCTTCGGCGGCACGTAAAACATTCGGCGAGTTGCCGCTGGTCGAGATGGCGATCACCGCGTCGCCCGCGCGGCCCAGAGCGCGCACCTGCCGCTCGAACAATTCAGCGAAGCTCGCATCGTTAGCGACCGAAGTGAGAATCGACGTGTCGGTGGTCAAAGCGATGGCAGCGATGGGCGGGCGGTCAAAGTTCAAGCGATTCACCAGCTCGGCGGCGATATGCTGTGCGTCGGCTGCCGAGCCGCCATTGCCGAAGATAAGAACCTTGCCCCCGGCGCGAACCGTTTCAGTCAAGACTTCGGCGGCCTGAGCGACCGCCTCGGCGTGCGCCGCAAAGAACGCCCGCTTAGTTTCGATGCTCTCGTGTGCGATCTGCTGAATACGTTCGATCATAAAGACGAATTAGCCTAAAGCGACGAGGCGCAAAAGACAAGCGATACCCATCACAATCGAGGTGGCAACAAGAAAACAGATTATGCCGGCTTGCGAGTGCTGTGGCCGTTGAGCGCGACGCGCAGGGCTTGCCCGGTGTAGGACTTCTTAATGCGCGCCACTTCTTCGGGCGTGCCTTCAGCGACGACGCGCCCGCCATCTTCGCCGCCTTCGGGGCCGAGATCAATGATCCAGTCGGCGCTCTTAATCACATCCAGGTTATGTTCGACCACCAGCACCGTGTTGCCGAGCGCCACCAGTTGATGCAGCACGTCGAGCAGCTTGCGCACGTCTTCAAAGTGCAGCCCGGTCGTCGGCTCATCCAGGATATAAAGCGTGCGGCCCGTGGCGCGCTTCGACAGTTCTTTCGCCAGCTTGATGCGCTGCGCTTCGCCGCCCGATAGCGTCGTCGCGGACTGGCCGAGCTTGATGTAACTCAAGCCGACATCGATCAGCGTTTGCAGTTTCACTTTGATCTGCGGGATGTTTTCAAGAATCGGCAGCGCTTCTTCAATCGTCGTGCCAAGCAGGTCGGCAATCGATAGCCCCTTGTAGCGCACCGACAGCGTTTCGCGGTTATAGCGCGCCCCGCGACAGACATCGCACAGCACATAAACGTCGGGCAGAAAGTTCATCTCGATGCACTTCATGCCATCGCCCTGACATGCTTCGCAGCGCCCGCCCTTGACGTTGAAGGAAAAGCGCCCCGGCTTATAACCGCGCTCGCGCGATTCCGGCAGCATCGCATACAGCTCGCGGATCGGCGTGAAGACACCTGTGTAGGTCGCCGGGTTCGAGCGCGGTGTCCGCCCGATGGGCGATTGATCGATCTCGATGATCTTGTCTATGTTCTCAAGCCCTATCACGGCGCGGTGCTCGCCCGGCTCAAGCAGGCTGCGGTAGAGCTTGCGCGCCAGGCTGCGGTAGAGAATGTCGTCAACCAGCGTTGATTTGCCTGAGCCCGAAACCCCTGTGACGACCGTAAACAGGCCGAGCGGGAAAGTCACGTCAATGTTCTTCAAGTTGTTGGCGCGCGCGCCGATGACCTTGATGGCTTTGCCGTTGGGCGAGCGTCGCACCTTTGGCACAGGGATGCGCGTCTGGCCTGAAATATAACGGCCCGTCAGTGAGCGCGGATTTGCCGCGACCTCTGTGGGCGTGCCTTCAGCGACGATCTCGCCGCCGTGCGCGCCGGCTCCCGGCCCCAGATCAACGACGTGATCGGCGCGGCGAATCGTCTCTTCGTCGTGTTCGACGACCAGCACTGTATTGCCGAGGTCGCGCAGGTGCTCAAGCGTGTCGAGCAGTTTCAAGTTGTCGCGCGGGTGCAGACCAATAGACGGCTCATCGAGGACATAAAGCACGCCGCGCAGTTGCGAGCCGATCTGCGTTGCCAGCCGTATGCGTTGGCCTTCGCCGCCCGACAGCGTCGCCGATGCGCGATCCAAAGTCAGATAGCCGAGGCCGACGGTGTCGAGAAAACTCATGCGGGCGCGAATCTCGCGCAGGATTAAGCCGGCGATCTTCTCTTCGCGGTCATTGAGCTTGACGGATTGAAAGACCTTGACCGCCTGGGCAATCGGCAGCGCCGTGTAGTCGGCAATTGTCCGCCCGGCGACGCGCACGCCGAGGCTGGCCGGCTGCAAGCGCTTGCCTTCACACTCGGGGCAGACGACCTGCGAGATCAGCGACTCGTAGGCGCTCAACGAAGTTTCGTTTTTGAATTCGCTCTCGCGGCTCGACAGGTATTGAATGGCGCCTTTCCACTCGGCCTTGTATTCGTAATTGCCATAACGCAAAGTCAGTCGCTCTTTCGAGCCGTGAAAGAATGCGTCTTGCGCCTTCTGCGGCAGCTCGGCGAAGGGATGGTCGGCGGTCAATCCCGACTGCCGCGCCAGGGTCTTCATCACGTCGCGCAGATAATTGCTGATGGCGACTTCGGCAGGGAAGGGGTCTTGATCGTTGATCGGCAGCGACGGATCGGGAACGATCTTGCCCGGATCGATCTCGGCGCGCGTCCCCAGGCCGTGACACGCAGGGCAGGCGCCATAGACGCTGTTGAAGGAAAACGAGCGCGGCTCGATGGTCGGGATCGAGATGCCGCATTCCGGGCAGGCCATCTTCTCGCTGTAGAGCCGTTCTTCGCCGTCAATGATTGAAACCATCACCAGCCCATCGGTGAGCTTGGCGGCAATCTGCACGCTGTCTTCCAGGCGCTTCTGTACGCCCGACTTGATCAGCAGACGGTCAACGACGACTTCGATAGTGTGATTGCGCCGCTTGTCGAGTTTGATCTCTTCGTCGAGCAGGTGAATCTCGCCATCGATGCGGGCGCGGTTGAAGCCCGAGCGCTGGAGCTTTTCCAGCTCCTTCTTGAACTCGCCTTTACGTCCGCGCACCAGCGGCGCCAGGATCATCACGCGCTCGCCTTCCGGCAGGTGCGCCATCTGCTGAACGATCTGGTCGGCGGACTGGCGCGAAATCTGACGGTTGCACTGCGGGCAATGCGGCAGGCCGATGCTCGAAAAGAGCAGGCGCAGGTAATCGTAAACTTCGGTCACCGTGCCGACTGTCGAGCGCGGGCTGCGCGTCGTCGTCTTCTGCTCAATCGAGATGGCCGGCGACAATCCGTCAATGGCGTCAACGTCGGGCTTCTCCAACTGATCGAGGAACTGGCGGGCGTAAGCCGATAGGCTCTCGACATAACGCCGCTGGCCTTCGGCGTAGATGGTGTCGAAAGCGAGCGAGGATTTGCCGGAGCCCGATAGCCCTGTGATTACGGTCAGCCGGTTGCGGGGAATCTCAAGGCTGACGTTCTTGAGGTTATGCTGTCGCGCGCCACGAATCGTAATGCGATTTATTGCCATTAAAACTTCAACTCGGATAGATGAGAATTTCGCACCGAACGCAAAGATACAATTTTACCGGACGGAAAATGACCACCGCAAGATGCCGCGACGACCCGGCGCTTTTGCCGAGCCTTGCGGCGCGTGTATAATGAATCCAGGCGTCAGTCGTCAGGTTCAATTCGATGGTTGGGAAAACCATACTTCACTACCGGGTTCTCAGAGAGATAGGCAAAGGCGGCATGGGCGTCGTCTACAAGGCCGAGGACTCGAAGCTCCATCGCATCGTCGCCATCAAAGCGCTCTCCGCCGACCTGATCGGCGACGAGAAAGCCCGCGCCCGCTTCATGCGCGAAGCCCGCGCCGCTTCGGCCATTGATCACCCGAACATCTGCACCGTTTATGAAGTCAACGAAGCCGACGGCTCGCTCTTTTTCGTCATGCAGTACGTCGAGGGGCGTACGCTCAAGAAGGCGGTCAGCACCCGCCCACTGGCTGTAGATGCGGCGCTCGAATACATGCTCGAAATTACCGACGCGCTTGCCGCGGCGCACGCCAAAGGCATCGTCCACCGCGACATTAAATCATCGAACATCATGATTAATGAGCGCGGCCAGGTCAAAGTCCTCGACTTTGGGCTGGCCAAAGTGCTGAGGCCGAGCACGTCGTATTCGAGCAGCGAGGCGCACGTTTCGGTCGAGCTGACGCAGCTCGGCTCGCCTTTCGGCACGGCGAGTTATATGTCGCCGGAACAGGCGCGCGGCGACCGCGCCGACATGCGCTCGGACATCTTCTCGCTCGGCATTGTCTTTTACGAGATGCTCACAGGGCGGCTGCCGTTCAGAGGCAAGACGCCCGTAGACGTGATGCATTCGGTCATGCACGACCAGCCCGCGGCCATCGAGGGTATGCCGCCGCAGTTGCAGCAGATTGTCACCAAAACTCTGGCTAAAGACCCGAACGCGCGCTATCAGTCCGCCGAGCGCTTGCTCGCGGATTTGCGCGCCCTGGTGCGCAGCTACTACGCCGGCGAGGGCGTGCCGCGTGACAAAGCAGCGCTGCGGGCCGCCGCTCGGCCGCCGGCACAGGGCGGCATCTTCAACCGCATGGCCTCGTGGATGCAGCGCACCTTCAATAGCACGCCGCCGCCAACCGTGAAAGAAGAGACCAGCGCCGGCAGCGGCTCGCCTGTACCCGATGCCTCACCCTCAATGTGGCAATCGCGCGATAAAAAAGCCATCGCCATCCTGCCGTTCAAGAATATGTCGGGCAGCCCGGAAAATGACTTCTACGGCTTCAGCCTTGCCGACAGCGTGATCACAGAGCTTGCGCAGCTTCATGAGCTGATCGTTCGCCCGTCGTCTTACATTGCGCCTTACCAGAACCGCGACGTTGACCCGCGCGCCGTCGGCGCACAACTGGCCGTAGACCATGTGCTGATCGGCGGCTATGTGAAATCGGGCGACCGCTTCCGCCTGACCCCGCAGCTCGTCGACACCGCGACCGGCGAGATCATCTGGAGCGAAAAGATTGATGTTGAATCGAAAGACATCATCACCATTCAGGACACCATCTCGCGGCAGATCGTCGAAGGATTGCGCGTCAAGACCAGCAGCAAAGAGCAAGAGCGGCTGGTGAAGACGCCGACTGAGAATGCCGAAGCCTACGAGAATTACCTGAAGGGCCGCACCCTGCTCTACAAGTTCATCACCCAGACGCTCGACATTCATGATCTGGACGCGGCGCTCGAACTCTTCGCCGGCGCTGTCGAGATGGACCCGAATTTCGCGCTCGCCTACAGCGGGCTCGGCGTCTGCGAGCTGAATTATGTTTTGAAAGGCATGGGCGGTCGCGATTATTACGCGCAGGCAAAGATGGCCTTCGAGCGGGCGCTGGCGCTCAATCCGAAGCTCGTCGAGCCGCGCGTTCGCCTGGTCTACATCGATCTGATCGAAGGGCGCTCGGACGTGGCGCGGCAAGAGATTCGTCGCTTACAGCGCCAGGCTCCGAACGAGCCGTCGGTGCATTCGACCGCCGCCTATGTCTACCGCCTGAGCGGCCAGTACGAGCCGACGCTGCAAGCCTGGGACAGGCTGTTGAAGATCAGCCCCACAGACGTCGTCTTTGCCAGTTACAACCGGGCGCGAATCTACATCTACGAGAGAGAGTATGACCGGGCAGCAGGCGAGATTGCCAAAGGTCAGGCGTTTGAGCCGCATCATCCGCTGCTGCGCTTTTATGGCGCGGTGATTGATTACTACCGCGGCAACATCGATGAAGCGACGCAAGTCATCGAAGCGATTCTCGCCGAGCATCCCGAGCTGCATGCGCGCAAGATCTTTCTCGCCTACTGCTACGTGGCGCAGGGCGACCGCGAGCGCGCGCTTGGGTTGATTGACGAACAGGTGATCGAAACGGCCTACGCGGATCAGGACATCGCCTATCAACTGGCGACTTTCTACGCGCTCGACCGCCAGAACACCGAGGCGGTTGACTGGCTGGAGCGCGCCGTGGCGATGGGCAACGAAAACTATCCCTGGTTTTCGACCAATCCGAACTGGGAAGGGTTGCGCGACGATCTGCGCTATCGCCGCCTTTTGAATGACCTCAAAGAACGGTGGGAGCAGTTGAGCGGGCCGGCTTGATAATGCCGGCCCCTTGCCAACGGTGGCTTATCCCCTACTGGTTGCCGCGTTTTGCTTTTTAGCCGCTTCAATGCGCTCGCCTAACGCTTCGAGTTTTTCCTTCGGCAGCGCCTTGCGGGCTTTCGGGAACATCTCGCCTTCTTCCTCTTCGACGTGATGCTCGACGTTTTCTTTCAAGACGGCGAGCTTGGCCGTCCACTCTTCGCTATCAACCGACATCGCCTCCATCTCTTTGAGCAGCGTCTTGACGACGTTATGCTCCTCGATGCCTTCGAGCGTGATGTCGCGCGTCTCTTCCTCGTCTTTGAGCGCGGGATAAAAGATTTGCTCTTCGATCCGCGTGTGGGCTTCCAGTTCGGTCTTCAGCCGGGCGAACAACTCCTCACGCGTCTTGATGGCGCGTTCGGTCGTCGGCTCAAGTTTTTCAAAGATGACGGAAACCGTTTCATGGTCTTGCTTCAGCAATGTGAATGGATTCATGTTTTCCTCCCTCTGTTCTTTCAAATGTCTGTTGCTGACCGGCAACCGTGCAAAAGCGGCGGCCAATCCTTATGGCTGCAACTTGAATACCAGATTAGCGCAGCGCGCCGATTTCGCTATTGACTGGTTTTGGCACGGCGCGTAAGATGGCGGTGCATCACTCAAGTATCACTCAGGAATGATCTGGTAATTCGAGATTTCTAAGGCGTGCACGCCAAGACGGGCATTAGACTCGTCATTCCCGTACAGCTTAGTGCCCGCGTCTCGCGTGCGGCATGAGGCGGCTTGTCGCCGGGGCGAAAGCCCTTCCACCCATGCGCAAGCGGTTGCTTGATCAATTATCGACTCTGACTCAGGCTCACCTGTCAGACGACTACAAAATGGAGGGTTTATGCTTGGAAGGAGGATGACACAGCGGCTCGATCAACTCATGGTGCTGGCCTTAGTCTTTATCCTGGCAGCCAGCACGATCGTCCGCGCGCAGGATACCAGCGGGCTTTCCGGTCAGGTCACAGACCCCACGGGGAAAGTGATTCCGGGAGCGATCGTTACTCTGACCAACCCGGCCACGGGGGCGACGCGCAGTACCAAGACCAACGACGACGGCAACTTTAGCTTCAATCAAGTGCCGCCGGGCACCTATACGCTGCGCCTCGAAGCCAAAGGCTTCAAGGCCACCGAGCAGGCCGACATCCAATTGCTCGTCGCCACGCCGAAAGTGGTTAATCTGCAACTTGAAGTCGGCGCGGTCACCGAAGTCGTCAACGTCACCGGCGGCGGCGGCGAAGTCCACATCAACACTTCGGACGCCACCATCGGCAACACCTTCGGTCAGGTGCAGATTCGCCAGTTGCCGCTCGAAGGCCGCAATGTCGCCGGCCTGCTCAGCCTGCAACCCGGCGTCACCTTCATTGGCAACGTCAATCAAGATGGCGGCACGACCGACTATCGCAACGGCTCGGTCAATGGCGGCAAGTCCGACCAGGCGAACATCACGCTCGACGGCGTCGACGTCAACGACCAGCAGACCGGTCAGTCGTTCAACAGCGTCCTGCGCGTGACCCTCGATTCCGTGCAGGAGTTTCGCGTCGTCACCACCAACCCGAACGCCGAACAGGGGCGCTCGTCGGGGGCGCAGATTAGCCTGGTGACCAAGAGCGGCTCGAACAACTGGCACGGCTCCGCCTACGAGTATCACCGTAATACGATCTTTTCAGCCAACAACTGGTTCAACAACGCCGCCGGAACCTTTTCGCCGAGCGACCTGGCGGTGCAGGCCGGTCAGGCAAACGTCGGCGCCGAACGAGTGCCGCGTCCGAAGCTGATCCGCAACGTCTTTGGCGCGAGCTTCGGCGGCCCGATCATCAAAGACCGGCTCTTCTTCTTCCTCAACTACGAAGGCCGCCGCGACGCGCGTGAAGAATCGGTCGTGCGCGTTGTTCCCACGCTTGACCTGCGCAAGGGTACCTTCACCTACTTCAAATTCACTGACGCCTCGCGCTCGGCGGTGACGATTGCCAAGCTCGATGCCGCCGGCGTCAAAGCGCTCGACCCGCTGCACATCGGCGCGAGCCCGGCGGTGCTGGCGATCTTCAACCAGTACCCGGCGCCCAACGATGCTTCGGTCGGCGACGGCTTGAACACGTCAGGCTTCCGCTTCAACTCGCTGGTCCATCTGCGCTGGAACACCTACATCGCGCGCATGGATTACAACCTGACGAAGGACGGCAAGCAGAGTCTCTTCTGGCGCGGCAACCTGCAAAATGACAAGGACAATTCCGTGCAGCAGTTCCCCGGCCAGTCGCCTTTGTTTACGAACCTCGCCAATAACAAGGGCTACGCCGTCGGTCACAACTATTCGATCACGCCGAACCTCATCAATGTTTTCCACTATGGTTACACGCGGCTCGGCTTTGAGGCTGCCGGTTCGTCGCCGCTCAGCGGCACGCACCTGGTCAGTTTCCGCACCTTCGACGATCTGATCGCGGCGCCGCGCAGCTTGGTGCGCACCACGCCTGTGCATAACTTTGTTGATGACCTTGCCTGGATGAAAGGCTCGCACTCTCTCCAGTTCGGCACCAACCTTCGCTTCATTCGCAACGAGCGCCTGAATTTCTCGAACTCGTTCAACAGCGCGCTGGTCAACAAGGCGTGGCTGCGGTCGAATGCGCCCATCCGTCCGCCGCTGCTGGCTTCGACCGCAACCGATCACGCCATGGCGGCCTTGCTCGGCCTGGTGACTCAGGTGACGGGGCGCTACAACCTCGACATCGCGGGCGACAATCTGGTGACGCTGCCGGAAGGCCAGGCGATTAAGCGCCGCTATGGCGCAGATGAGTACGAGTGGTATGGGCAGGATAGCTGGCACGTGAAGTCGAACCTGACGGTGACCCTCGGCCTGCGTTACTCGCTCTACTCGCCGCCGTGGGAGACGCGCGGCCTTCAGGTTGCGCCCGACGTGTCGCTGACCGACTGGTTCAACACGCGCGGCGGCCAGATGCAATCAGGCGTTCCCGACAACAAGTCGGCGCCGCCGATCTCGTTCGTCCTGGCTGGCCCGGCCAATGGCCGCCGCAGCTTCTATGGCTGGGACAAGAACAACTTTGCGCCGCGCGTTGCCTTCGCCTATTCGCCCAAGTGGAAGGCACCGGTGTTGAAGTGGCTGAGCGGCGGCGAGAGCGGCAAGATGGCCATCCGCGGCGGTTACAGCCTGGTCTATGACCGCATCGGCGGGGCGCTGGCGACCAATGCCGACAGCGGCACCCTGTCGTTTGGTCTGACCTCGGCGGTGACCAACCCCGCGGGCATCCTGACGCCATCAACGACGCCGCGCTTCACCGGCCTGACCGACATCCCGTCGTCGCTGCTGTTGAAGCCGACAGGCTTCGGCACCTTCCCTGCGACCTTCCCCATCGGCGCCAGCGCCGGCGGCTTTGCCATTACCGCGGGCATTGACGATCAACTGGTGACGCCGTACTCGCAGTCGATCAACTTCTCGATCTCGCGCGAGTTGCCCGGCAACATGGTGCTGGAAGCGGCCTATGTCAGCCGCCTCGCCCGCCATGTGCTGGTCAACTATGACATGGCCATGCCGCTCAATCTGGTTGATCCGGCTTCGGGGATGGATTACTTCACCGCGGCACAGACGCTGATCGGCTTCGAGAAATCCGGCACGCCGGTCAACAAGATTCCGAAGATTCCCTTCTGGGAAAATATCTTCCCGGCCTACGCCGGCGGCGGCCTGACGGCTACCCAGGTCATCTTCCAGGACTTTTATTCGTCCGATGCGGATGGCCCGGATTACACGACGGCGCTGAGCGATCTGGATGTCTTCTGTAGCCCGTGCTCGAAGTTTGGGAAGTATGCATTCTTCAACTCGCAGTTCTCGAACCTGAATGCGCTGCGCTCAATGATGCCGACCAACTACCATGCGTTGCAGATCCTGCTGCGTCGGCGCTTCTCGCAAGGCTACCAGTTCGATTTCAACTACACCTTCAGCAAGTCCCAAGATTACGCCTCGGTGGTCGAGCGCAATGGTCTGTTCAGCGGCTCTGTGCTCAATTCGTGGTCACCGGGGGCGCGCAAGAGCGTTTCGGACTTCGACCTGACGCACCAGGTGAACATCAACGGCATCTGGGAGCTGCCGGTAGGCCGTGGCCGCCGTTTCTTCGGCGACTCGGGCGGTGTGGTTGATGGCTTCCTCGGCGGCTGGCAGTTGTCGGGCATCTACCGCGTCACCTCTGGCCTGCCGACCTCAATCGGCAACGGCTTCTTCTTCCCGACCAACTGGGAGTTCACCGGCTTCGCGACACAGACCAAAGCGGTGCCGCACACCGGCGTCACCAAGAACGTGCCGGTCTTCCCAGGCGACCCTGCCGCCGGGCCGAACGTCTTTTCTGATCCGGGAGCCGCGTTCGACTCCTTCGAGCACACGCTGCCCGGCGGCGTCGGCACGCGCAACTCGATTCGCGGCGATGGCTTCTACACCCTCGACATGGGGTTGTCGAAGGCATGGCGGATTCGCGAAGGTCACCGCCTGCAATTCCGTTGGGAAGTCTTCAACGTGACGAATTCGGTGAGCTTCGACCCCGGCAGCTTGAAGGGCGCAGACCTCGATTCGCGCAATACGTTCGGCAAGTATAGCGGGACGCTTTCCAGCCCGCGCGTCATGCAGTTCGGCTTGCGCTACGAATTCTAAGCGCTTACCAAACCATGAGCTTTTTGGGGACGCCACACCGGCGTCCCTTTTTTTGTGATTCGTGAGCCGAGCCTACGGCTCGACGGTGAAGGCGGCGGTTGACGAAACGCGGCGCGCGCCATCGCTCACCGTGACGCGCAGCTCGTAATCGCCCGGCGGGAAGTTATCAGTGCCGAACGATGTCGCGTAGGCGATGCGGCCCGTGGCGTCGGCATCGGGCAAGGTGCCGTCGGCCTGTGTGAAGACCTGCCCTTTGCTCAGAAACGTCAGCGTCGCGCTCACCTTCGAGGCGGCGTTCGCGGGCAGGTAGACGTTGAAGTGGATCAACAGATTCTTGTCCTTTGACTGACTGAATGCCTGTTTGACGTTGGGGACGAAGTACGCCTGGCCTTCGAGGTAGAGCGGGTGGCGTACGCCCTGCTTCTTCTGCTCGTCGGTCAGCGGGTTGACGCCCTGGCTCAAGACGACGCTCGACAGCCGCATCTCCTGCTCTTTGACTTCGGGCACTTCAAACGGTATGCGCAAAGCCGACGCCTTGCCCGAAGCAGAGTCCTGCGCGACGGCTTCGAGCGTGTACTTGCCGGGGGCGAGCAACACCAGGCGATTGTACATCTGTGGGCGCTTCTTGACCTCTTCGAGTTGCGTGACCGGACCGCGCAGCGTGAACTCCTGGCCGAGCTTGCGGACGACTTCGTTCTCTTGATTTTTTATCAGGGCGAGCAGGGCGAAGCGCGACGAGAAAGTTTTCGCTTTATCATTGACATCGAACTTCAAAGCGGCGACGGGGAACTCAACATAGACCGCCACCTGGCGCGCGCCGCCGGCGCCACGGAAGTGTAGCGCCTGCGCGTAGAGCGGGAAGTCGCGCACCGCCGACGCGGCGTTGAGCCGCTCGAACAGCGGCGCTTCATACGCCAGCACCGGCGCGTCGTCGAGCGAGCGCAAGCCGTAGTAACCGCGCCGCGCCCGCACCTTGTAATCGCCCGGTCGCGCCAGCTTCACCGTGATCCGCCGGAATTTGCCATCGTAATTCAGGTTCGATGGCAGATAGGTGATGACATAGTGATTGCCCAGCTCGTCGAGGATGCGCCGCAGCCCCTCGGTCACGTCGTTGGTGTTTTTGACTACAGAACCGCCGGTGTCTTCCGATAGCTCGTCGAGCACGGTGAGCGTGTTGATGCGCGCCGATTCTTCTGTGCGGCCCAGCGCCGAAACGCCATTCTGCACCAGCTCGGGGTTGCCGTTGCGCATACGGCCCTGGCCGATGGCGTCGTGTTCGAGCGTCGTCTGTTGATTCGGGTTTTCGATGCGCAGGCCGGCGATGTCAAACGAGTAGATGGTGACGCCGCCGGTATTGGCGGCGCTGATGACCGATTTGAACTGCTCTTGGACGGCGTTGGTGACCGAGAAGCCTTCGGAGAAAAAGAACAACGTCTTGCGCGCCGCGCGCACGCCTTTCTGGCCATTGATGATCGCCAGCAGCGCCGCCACCGAGCGCCAACCCTGAAATTCGCGCTCGTAGCGCTCGAAGGTGCGCAGCGTCCGCAGCCCCGAAAGATTGATTGTCGTCAGCATCACTCGCAACGGATCAATCGCGTTTGAAGCCCCGCGGGTATCCTTTTCGTCGGGCGCCGGCAGCGAATCGGCATCCAGCCCGAGATCGGCGAGAAAGATTTTTTTCGCGTCCGAGAGCGGCTCAACCAGGCTCTCCAGCCGGTCGCGCGCT
>JBJMGU010000186.1:0-36294 GCA_045807765.1 Blastocatellia bacterium | reverse complement strand
CAAGTGGACAATCATGGCGGTTTCGTTTTTTTGTTCATAGAGCATATTTACCAGCAAATGGCTATGCTGGTCTATGCTCACTTAACTTAATGCCATTGCCCCGGAGGGGCGCACTGTCGACATTGCGCCCCTCCGGGGCTTGAGTTTTTAAGCGCCACGACGACTATAAACATCACGCTCCTAACGGAGCTAGGAAATCAACTGACAACTGGCTACGGTCGCGTGAAGGTGAAAGTGTTCGACAGCGAGCCATCGGGATTCTTCACCTGCAAGTTAACGGTCTGCCCTGAAGCGACGCTCTTGCCGCCTTTGTTCGAGACCAACAAGGTCGCCGGCGTGGTGTCGTCGTTAAATGTCTTCTTGACCTTGCTGCCGTCGTTTGCAGGCTGCGCGCAGGTGTCGCACATAAACAGTGTCGCGCCTTCTCCGAAGTTCTGGCCGCTGATGAATAGCTTCTTGCCCTGCACAGTGGCGCTGGAGATCATCGGCAGCGGCGGGCCGGCGCCGTTGATCGTGAAAGGCGCGCTGATGGTGTTGGCGACCGGCGCGCCCGACTTCGTGCCGACGCTGATGCGCAAGCGCGCCGCCGTAGCGCGAACATTCGGCACCGTCCAATTGAAGCCGGTGACGCTGCCGTCGGTCGTGAAGAAGATTTGATTTTGGATCAGGAAGTCCCCGCCATCGCCGGTCGAATAGCGCGCCTCGATGTTATCAATGTTCGACGTGCCAGTCGTGACCCAATCGACGCGAACGTGGGCGCCGGGTTCGAGTACCTGGGCGTCGAGATGAGTGGCGAGTGTCAGTGTCACGTGACTGGTCGCAGAATCAGTGAAGAATTTGTTTGTGTAAATGTAATCGCCTTGATTGGTGCCGTTGCCATTCGCGGCATTGCCAGCGATATAAAAAACCACCGTGCCGACATCGGTATCCGGCGCCGTCCAGCGCACCTGCCATACGCGGCTGTTGGCGGCATTCGGTATGGTTCCCTGCTGCGTGTGCTCGATGTACTGGCGCCCGCCAAAGCCCGTTTCAGAAAGCACCTGTGTATCGCCGTTGAGCGATGCCAGCGTGCCGGCGCGATGGTTCGAGGTATCGAGCGCTGTCATTTGAAATCCATAGGCCCGTCGGTCGCCGCCCTGTGCCACAGTAATCGTCAAGGTGTACTGCTGGCCGGGCTGGTAGAGGCCGTTGATGGGGCCGCCGCTCACCGTCACACTGCCCGGCCCGACGTTCTCGATGTGAAAAGTGTCGTGACAGGCGACACAATTGCCCAGGTCATTCGGCGCATTCGTATAGCCTGGCTCCGGCCCGGTGATCTTGGCATAAACGACCGCCGTGATCGTCAATAGCAGCGCAACCGCCTGAAGCTTCTTTTTGTAATTCAATCCAAGCATTGTGGCTGTTTGCCTTTCTTCCCACGCTTGTTTGCTTATTTATTTATTGAACGCACCCACAGACGCAGTTTTGCAGGGATTTCCCCAATAAGTAGAGATAAGGGCGATGGCAAAAATACATGGCTGAGAGGCGAGATCGTACCTTCGTCCCTCAGCCCACGCTTCACTCAGCCGAGGAAGCCGATGTTCTCGAACTGGCCGCCAAGAATGGCCTTCGAGTCGGCGCTGAGCCATTTGTCGAGGATCGTCGCGTAGACGGCGCGGAAGTCCACCTTGAACTTCATGTTGCCGGCGCTGTCCAGGTCCGTCAGCGACGGCTGCTCGCCGTAGACGCCGCCGTGCACAGGGTTGCCGACGATCATCTGTACAGAGGCTGTGCCGTGATCTGTGCCGCGCGAGGCGTTCTCGTTGGGACGGCGGCCAAACTCTGACCAGGTCATCAGCATGACATTGTCGGCGAGGTTGTGCGCCGCCATGTCGTCATAAAACGTCTTGATCGCTTGCGACAGTTGCCCGAGCAGCGCCGCGTGCTGGCCGACCGTCTTATCCGTCGGCGCTTGATTGCTGCCGATCTCTGCCGAGTGATGATCGAAGCCGCCGAGCTGCACATAAAACAGGTTGGCGTCGGCTACGGTCGTGGCGATCTGCGCGACCATGCGCATGGCCGAAGCCAGCGAGCTGGTCGGATAGGTCACCGTCGAGTTGTAGCCCGCCACGGCGGTGCGCAACTGCACCGCGCCTTCTTCAGCGCCGAAGCCGGCTTTGGCGATGGCGCTGACAAAACTGTCGGCGGCAAAGCTGCGCGTGTTCGTCGTCTTGAAGGTGTTAACCTGATTGTTCTTGTCGCCGGCGTTGCGCGGGTCGGTCAGGTACTGGTAGTTAGCGAACGGGTCTGCGCCGTTTGCCGGCGAGATGTTCGGCGCGACATAGTGATCGGCGAACATGGCTTTCGGCAGCGAGCCGCCGACGGAAACCGCCGCCAGTCCGCTCTGGCCGACCAGCTTCTGATCCGCATACTTGCCGAGCCAGCCATTGCCGATCCCGCCACTGGTGTTGGCCGTCTGCCAGATGTCTTGCGAGAGAAAGTGCGACAGGTTGGCCGACGGGTAGCCGACGCCTGTGACAATGGCGACGTGGTTGGCGTCATAAAGCGACTTGATCTCGCTGAGCGCCGGGTGCAGGCCGAGGCTGTTGTTGAGGATCATCGAGTGGCCCTGCGCGTCTTTAAGCTCCGTGTCCTTGAATCCGAGGGTGGGCCGCAACTGCTGATACTTGGAATCGGCGTACGGGACGACGGTATTCAGGCCATCGTTGCCGCCAGCCATTTGAATCACCAGGAAGATGCGGCGGTCGGCGGCATTGACCTCGCGGGCATCGGCCCGCCCCAGCCAGAGCTTGGGCATCACCATGCTGACCGTGACCGCCGTGGCGCTGCGCTTGATAAATTGACGTCTGTTGATTGGCATAACTCTCCTCCCCTCCTAATTCAACTGGAACTCCGGCAGGCACATGATCTGGTGGACGAGGCCGCGAATCTTCTTGTCAACGTAAGCGTCGTCCGTGGTGTATTCGATCTCCTGGCCGTTGTCGCCGGTCGTCAGATACGCCTGCAAGGGTTTAATGACCGGCTTACCGACAGACAGCGGCCCAAGCGTTGACAGGAAGTTTTTGACCGTCTTCTTGGTGTTGCCTTTAACATACTTCTTCAGTTGCTCGGTGGTCACGAAGATGCCGGGGTTCGTGGTGTTGCGGTTCGTCATCAGCGTATTGGTGAAGTTGAAGCGTTCGAGCATGCTGGCGGTGTTGACCCAGCCGAGATTGAAATCCCAGCCGGCAACGTCGGGCGGGTTGAACAGGTCTTGCCCCATGTTGCGCGAAAGTGCCGAAGGCACGTTCGACGTGCGCGGATTGCCCGCGCCGACCGTGGTGCCCGGCAAGTAGGTGCCGCCGATCATGCGCAGCGCCCCGACCACCAGCTCGATGGGTTGCTTGACGAGAGAGAAGAAGGCGCGCTCGCTGAAGAATTCGTCGGAAGTGAAGATGGCCCGCACTAGCTCTTTGATCGAATGATTATTGTTGAGATAAACGTTGGCAAAACGATCAATCGTCGCTTTGTCGGCGCTGCTGGTCGTCAGCGGGTAGACGAAGAAGTTCCAGAGCTTCCAGGTCAGGTAGCGCGCCGTCGCCGGGCGGTTGGCGATCACCGTGATAACGTCTTCGCCGCTGAGATTGCCGCTGGCTTGATAAGGCGTCCCGGCATAGATGGTCTTGGCGCCGTTGTCGTGCTGATTGTTGACGACCCGGAAGGTAAAGCTGTACGGACTGCCTTGCGCGCGCTGAAAGTTCCAGCCGGTGAAGGCGCGCGCCACTTCTTTGACATCGTTTTCGGTGTAATTCGCCGTGCCGGTAACGACATCGTTGATGCCCATCGTGAATAGCTCTTGCAGCTCGCGGCCAAAGTTCTCGTTCGGCCTGCCGAGCACGTTGGTGATGTTGTCGAGCCAGATGAGCATGGCCGGGTCTTGCGCGACCGTCAGCAACAGATCATCGAAGCGCCCCAGTGCGCCCTGCCGCAGCTTGAGGTTCTGGACGTACATATAGACGTCCTGCACTTTCGAGCTGCCGGTGGCAAAATGGTTGTGCCAGAAGAGCGTCATCTTCTCTTCGAACTGGCGCTGCGTCGCCACCATGCGCGTCACCCACCAGCGGCGAATCTCGCCGTTGCTGAATTTTTGATTGTCGCTCGGGTCGGAAAAATCGAAGCTCGCCTTGAGCAGATCGTCCATCGCCTGATTGTTGATCTGGGAATAGTTGAGTAGATAATCAACGGCGCCTTCGCGGCCTCGGGTGGCGAGACTGTCAAGGTCCTCCGGCGTGCCGCCGAAGCCCGCGCGTCTGAGCAGATGCGCAGCTTCATCGTAGTTTAAGCTGGCCATGGGTTGTCCTCCTCCTTAGATTGCCCGACTGCCGATTGATGCGACAGTCCGCCTTCGGCGCTGCGTTTTTGCAAGGGGCAGGCCGTCTACAGGAACGCCGCGCCGGCTGAGAGACAGCCATCACGCACGACTTCCGATCTACACGGCTTCATTGGCTACGTCTTCTCAGACCGTCGCCAGGGTCAAAAAGTCTGAAAATGTTTTTGCGCTTACCTTGATTGCCGCAGCCACTCGGCGCGCGTCATCAAGGCGTGAGGCGCGACGGCGCGATCAATTGCGAGAATGCCGTGCAGATGATCGATCTCGTGCTGCAACAACTCCGACAGATCGCCTTCGGCTTCGATGGTCTGCCGGTTGCCGCGCTCGTCCTGATAGGCGACGCGAACGCTGACGGCGCGCTCCAAGCGCACCATCAAGTCGGGAAAGCTGAAACAGTCATCCCACAACTCGAAGCGCTGCGGGCTGCTCCAGACGATGGCCGGGTTGATCAGCGCGCCCGCAAAGCCTGCGGGCTGTAGGCGAATGAAGATCATCCGTTGCAACGCACCAATCTGCGGCGCGGCGATGCCGCGTCCGAATCCCGTGCGCTCGCGAAAGCCGGCGAGCGTATCGCTCAGGTCGCGAATGATCGCTTGTGTATCGGTCGCGGCAATCTCAACAACCGGCACCGACGGCTGCCAGAGCAAGGGATTGCCCAATTGTAAGATTTCGCGTCCCGGCATCAGACGTGCTCCCGCAAGAGACCAAGTTGAACGATTGTGGAAGGTGAGGACTTCCGCTCAATTGTCGGAGAGAATTATATCGCGCCTGTCGGCGGCGGGAAAGCGTTTTGTCATGGCTCGGCAAGCCGGATTATCCGGGCGCAGGATTACGGCAGGAAGCCGATGTTTTCATAGCTCGCGCCCAAGACCTCAACAGGATTTACGCCCAACCAGCGGTCGAGCAACGTCGCGTAGACGGCGCGAAAGTCTACGGTGAAACCCGGATTGCCTGCCATGTCCAATGCCGTTGCCGCAAGCGACGGCTGCTCGCCATAGACGCCGCCGCGCACAGGGTTGCCGATGACGAATAGCGGCGCCGACGAGCCGTGATCGGTGCCGAACGACGCATTCTCGCCCGGTCGCCGCCCGAACTCTGACCATTGCATGATGACTGTGTTGTCGGTCAGCCCATGTTCCGTGAGGTCGTCGTAAAAGAGCTTCACCGCCTGCGAGAACCAGCGCATCAGGTTGAAGTGGTTGGTGCCCGCGCCCGCCAGTTTATCCACCTGGCCGTTGCGATGCGCGACTTGATCCGCATGGTGATCGAAGCCGTCGAGCCGCACGTAAAGAATCGCCGCTTCGGGCACGGTCGTCATCAATTGCGCCGCCAGCTTCAAACCGACGGCGAGCGGATTGTCCGTCGGGTAGACAACCGATGACTGATAAGTGCGGGCGGCTTGCTGAACGAGCTGCGCGCCGCTGACCGATTCAAAAGCCGTCTTGTTGATCGCGCCCATCAACGTGTCTGCGGCAAAGCTGCGCGTCGCCGCCAGGTTGAAGGCGTTGAGCTGGTTGTTGTAATCGCCCGGATAAGCGCCGTCGGCGATGAACTGGTAGAGATCGAGGTTGAGAATGTTCGGGGTGACAAAGTGCGCCGCGTAAAACGTCTTCGGCGTGTCGAGGCTGCCGATGGAGAGCGCCGAGAGGTTCGACTTACCGACCAGCGCCAGGTCTGCGAAACGGCCAAGCCAGCCGCGACTTGCCAGGCCGCTCAAGTCCGCCGTGTGCCAGATGTCCATCGAAAGAAAATGCGACAGCGTCGCTTCCGGGTAGCCGACGCCTGTGACAATGGCGACACGGTTGGCGTCATAAAGCGACTTGATCTCGCTGAGCGCCGGGTGCAGGCCAAAGCGGTCAGAGATAATCGTCGAAGCGCCCGCGGCAGTCTTCAACTCAGCTTCCTTCCATGCCAGCATCGGGCGCAGCGCGGAGTAGCGCGCATCCGTATAAGGCACGACCGTATTCAAGCCGTCGTTGCCGCCGGCCAGTTGAATGATGACGAAGCGCCGGTTGCCTGTAAGCTCTGCGTGCTGGCCGCGCGCCGTGCCGGCAAGCCATTGCGGCACGACGACGCCGACCGTCACCGCCGCGGCGCTGCGCTTGATGAATTGTCGTCTGCTAATCGGCATGAGCGTTCTCCTCAGTTCAACTGGAACTCTGACAGGCACATAATCAGGTGAATCAGGCCGCGAACCTTCTTATCGATCAGCGGGTCTGTGCGGTGAAAGCCGACGGCGTTGCCGGCGTCGTCTTTTTCCAAATAATCGATCAAGGCACGAGTTGTCGCGCCGTCAACCGTGAGCGGCCCGAGCTGCGAGAGGAAAGCCTTTACGACCTTCTTCGACTTCTTGCCGGTCAGTTCTTGCAGCCGCGCGTGCGATAGGTAAATTCCCGGCTGCGGATCGTTACCTTGGCGGCTGGTCGCAAGGAAGGTGGCGAAAGTAAAACGGTTGAGCAACGTCGAGGTGTTGATCCAGTCCAGACCGAGTCGCCAGCCGGCAACGTCGGGCGGATTGAATAACGCCTGGCCGAGGAACTGCGCCAGGATGGCCGGCAGGTTGGCGTTGCCTTGAAAGGCGGTGGTGCCGAACAGATAATCGGCGCCGAGCATGCGAATGCCGCCGACGATCAATTCAACCGGCTGCTTGACGAGAGAGAAGAAGGCGCGCTCGCTGTAGAACTCATCGGAAGTGAAGATGGCGCGCACCAGTTCTTTGATCGAGTGATTGTTGTTGAGATAGAGGTTGGCGAACTTCTCGACCGTGGCATGATCGGCGGCGCTATCGTTCAAGGGATAGACGAAGAACTTGAACAGCTTCGCCACCAGAAAGCGCGCCGTCGCGCGACGGGCGCAGATCAGCGCGATGACGTCTTCGCCGCTGAGATTGCCGCTGGCTTGATAAGGCGTCCCGGCATAGATGGTCTTCGCCGTGTTGTCATGCTCCGGCGGGTTGACGACGAATTGGAAGTCGTAAGGGTCGGCGCTCTCGCGTGGGTGGAAGACTTTCCAGCCGGTGAAAGCGCGCGCGACCTCTTTGACATCCGCCTCCGTGTAGTTCGGCTCGCCAGTAACGACATCGCGAATGCCCATCGTAAACAACTCTTGCAGCTCGCGGCCAAAGTTCTCGTTCGGCTTGCCGGCGACATTGGTCAGGCCATCGAGCCAGAGGAGCATAGCCGGGTCTTGCGCGACCGTCAGCAACAGATCGTCGAAGCGCGCCAGCGCACTCTGCCGCAGCTTGAGATTCTGAATGTACAGAAAGAGGTCCGGCACCTTCGAGGCAGCGGTGGCAAAGTGGTTGTGCCAGAAGAGCGTCATCTTCTCTTCAAAGGGCCGGCTAGTCAGGACCATGCGGGCGAACCACCAGCGTTGCAGGTCAGAGAGGCTGAATTTGCTGACGTCAGACGGGTCGGAAAAATTGAAGCCGCGCCGCAACTGATCTTCCATCGCGCGGTTATCAATTTGAGTGTAAGCGATCAGGTAATCAACAGCGCCTTCGCGCCCGCGGGTGGCCAGCGCGTCAATCTCTTCGGGTGGGCCGCCGAATCCCATGCGGCGCAACAGGTGCGCTGCCTCGTCGTAGCTCAAAGTCGCCATGACCTCTCCTCCGTCCGCTTGCCGCCAGGGGATTCACCACGAAGGCATAAAACACACAAAGAGAGCATCAGGGCTTCCTGCTGTTTTCTTTGTGACCTGCGTGTCTCGGTGGTGAACCGTCTCACCTGATTGATTAGTCGCCTGGCGCCACCGAACTATATGACTCTGGCGCGGGCCGCCCCTATTCTACGCCGCTTGCGCCGCTCGCAACAGGCGTTTATCGCCAAGAATTTGTTGAATTGGGGCCAATCGTGGTGTATTCTTAAGGGCTTGGCAAGCAATTAGTTTTTGCACCAACTGAAGCTATAAGAAGGAGAACGAGGCTATGACGGCTATGGGAGTTTGCGCCTCTTCAGGCAGGCAAGCAGTTTACACAGGCGAGTTGCGGGCGCGCTGCGAAGCGCAGGGCAGCGGACGCGACTGCCGCCTCTTCAATCTGACGCCGCGCCGTGCCTTTATCGAGAGCTTTATTCCGCACGTGACCGGCACACGCGTTTTGCTACGCTTTAATCTGCCCAACGGCCACCAGGTCTGCACCACCGGCGTCGTCAGCAATCACAACTTCACCAAAGGCTTCGACGTTGACTTCACAGAGATTTCCGCCGCCGACTGCGAACAGATCATTAACCTGATCGGCTGAAGGGCAAAGCCGACGGCTGACACCTCAGCATCTTCCTCTCTCTCATAAAAAAGGGCGACTCGCGCGAGTCGCCCTTTACTTTACCCTAAAGTGAATTACTTACTTTTTGCCGGTTGGCGGCGCGAGCGCCGTCACCTGCACGTTGTTGCTCACCAGCGTCAGGCCGGTGACCCGCTGAAGATCGGCGAGCGCCTTGTTGTAATCGGTCTTGGCGCGCACTTCGTTGCCGAGCGCTGTCGCATAATCCGTCTGCCGTTGCAGCACGAAAAAGTTAGTCGAAAGACCGGCGCGGAACTTTTCCTGCTCGCCTTGCAACTGGGCATAGGCGGCGAGTTCTCCGGCATGCGCGGCTTCGTAACGCTGGCGCGCCGCTTCGACTGCTTGCAGGGCGTTGCGCACGTCAATCTGCACGCTCTGCACCAGTTGACGCTGCCGCGCATCGAGCTGCCGGCTTTCGGCAAGGGCGCGGCCCAGGTTGCCTTCTGCCGTGCGATTGCGCCACGGGAAGCTCAAGCGGACGCCGACTTGATACGTCCTGAAATCCTGGCTGAAGAGGTTGTGCAATGACTGAAAATAACCGCCCTGGAAGCGCGACGGGACGCTGTCGCCGACCACTGTCGCCGCCGGCACCACGGGATTGAATAACGGCAGATCGAGTTCCGACAATGCCGCATTCAGGTTGGTGATCACGCCCTGGTTGAAGGTGCTGAAGCCGCCCGGATTGACCGCGCTTGACGGCGTGCCCGCCAGTCCAGTGTTGCTATAAAAGCCGACCAGATCAATCTGCGGCTTGGTCTGGTTCTTGTAAAAATCAATGTCAATGTTCTTCTGCTCGGTCTGCAAGCGCACCTGCTCAAGCTCCGGGCGATTGGTCAGCGCCAGCCGCGTCGCTTCATCGAGGTTGAAGTTCTGCGCTGTGACTGGCGGCGCATCAGTCGGGCTGATGACCGCGGTCCAGAGCTTGTCATCCTGCCGTTTAATCAGCAGCCCCTTGAGGACATTTTCCGCCGTCGTGATGTTTTGCAGCGCCGTGATGACATCGCCCTTGCGCTGTTCGAGCGCCGCTTCGGTCGAGCGCAAATCAATCGGCGCGGCGGTGCCCGCTTCGACCTGGCGGCGGTTGTTCTCAAGCTGCGTGCGCGTCAGCTCGACCGTGTCGCGGGCGATCTTTTCGTTATCGATGGCAAAGACCAGATCCCAGTAAGCGCGCTGCACCTGATTGATGATCTCGATGACGCGCTGGCGGAACTGGCTGTCTGTAAGGTCAACCGTCTTCTTGGCGACCTGAATCTGCCGACGGTTCAAGTCAGTCTTGAAATTGCGCATCAACGGCTGCGTGAACGAGAAGGTCAGCGTCGGATTGTACTGCGTCGGCAACAACTGCGCCGTTGAACTGGTAGTCGTGCGGTTATTGTCGAACTCCGCCTGCCAGAAGCCGCCCGATCGCTCAACATACTGATTGGTGATGAAGTTCGCGGTCAGCGTTTTCTGCGTGACTGAGAAAGCCGAGCCGCCGCCGGCGAACAGCGAGGCGACCGGGATGGTCTGGCTGCGAAAGTTAACGTCCGCCGAAGACAGGATGTCGTAGACGCCGCGCAACGCTTGCAAGTTAAAGGTGGCGATCTGCACGCCCTCGCGGAACTGCTCGATGTCGAGGTTGTTTTGCAGCGCCAGGGCAATGGCATCACGCATTGCCAGCGGCACGGTCTGGCTCAGATCAACGCCGATGCGCTCGTGCCCAACTTCGGGCGACGCCGCGATTGGCTGAGTGATGGGGTTCTGGCCGGTGGTGTCCTGCGCCGGCGCGCCGGGCGTCGGCGTCACCGCCGGGTTGGTCACAGGGGCCTGGCCCGGCGCCGGCACGTTGCGGCGCTCACGCTCAGTCGGCAAGTTGGGATTCGTTGTGCCGTGCTCTTCAAGCCGCTCGCGTTGTTCGCGGGTATCGTTTCTCGGCGGCGTTGTCGGCGAGCTGGGCGGCGTCTCGGGCGGTTTCGGCTGTTGCGGTTGCTGCTGTGTCGGCTGCTGCTGTCGGGCGACGACGCCGTTCTGTGCAAAGACGCCTATCGGCAGCGCCGATGCGAGCAACGCCGCCAGCGAAAGACTCGTGACGACGCGCCCTGACTGTTGCAGTTTCTGTATAAGTGAGCTCATAAACTTCCTCTCGAATGAATTCCCGAACTCGCGCGCCATACTGGCTCAATCGGCGCCGCACCTGCCAGTGATAATGCTTGTTGATTTCTGGTCAGTCACAGCTTGATACGTCGTTACCTGTGCTGCCGTTTCATCTAATTCACGCGCGCCTGGTGGTGCAAGACGGGCGCCCGCCATCCGTTTGACCAAACTAAAAGTTTACACGCTGAAGCGCCATCAGCCAAATCCTCGCATCGCTCAGCCGCCACGCAATGGCATGCCAGGCAGTTCTCTTGTCAAGCGCCGTGCCAATGCGCAACCGTTGCCAATTCTCAACGAAATGAACGTTTATCGCTAAAAGGCGGTCGCCGCCCGCGCCGCGCTTGCCCATTTGTGGGAACCTGCTTTCCCAAAGGCGCACAGACAGGCAGAGGTCGTTTCAATCAGCAGACCGCATTGAATCAGGCAGACCAGAAGTATATTATCCTGTCGGCTTGTCCGGACTCTTGAGCTGTCCGGCGGGCCGCAGCGAATCCTTCCGAGGCGTGAAAGACAATGGCAAGCCGTTTTGAGATTGACGACGAATTGATCGCCGAGCAGAACCGCAAGGCGCAAGCGTGGCTCGACGAAGATTATGACCACCTCGCCCGCAAGCTGCGGCGCAGGCAGATAGACATCGAAGCGCTCACCAATCGTGCGCAAGCGTTCCGCGTCGCGGTGCCGTCGTGGGGGGTCGGCACCGGCGGGACACGCTTCGCGCGCTTCCCCGGCGTCGGCGAGCCGCGCGATGTTTACGAAAAGCTCGAAGACTGCGCGACGATCTTCAAGCTGGCGCGCTCGACGCCTGCCGTGTCGCTGCACATTCCCTGGGACAAGCCGGATGATGCCGCCAACCTCAAGCAGTTTGCGGAAGCGCGCGGCCTGCGCTTCGACGCCATGAACTCGAATACCTTTCAGGATCAGCCGGGGCAGCCGCATTCATACAAATTCGGCAGCCTGACGCACACGGACGCCGAGGTGCGACAGCAGGCCATCGAGCACAACATTGAATGCATCGAGATCGGCAAAGTGATGGGCTCCAAATCGCACACCGTGTGGATCGCCGACGGCGGCAATTTTCCTGGCCAGATGCATTTCCGCCGCGCCCTCGAACGCTATCTCGAAAGCCTGCATGAAATCTACAAGGCGCTGCCCTCGGACTGGCGCCTCTTTCTTGAGCATAAGCTGTACGAGCCGGCTTTCTACTCGACGGTGATCAACGACTGGGGCACGAGTTATTACTGCGCCACGCAACTTGGGCCGCAGGCCGCTTGCCTGGTTGACCTCGGCCACCACGCGCCGAACGTCAACATCGAGATGATCGTCGCGCGCCTGATTCAACTGGGCAAGCTCGCCGGCTTTCATTTCAACGACAGCAAGTATGGCGACGATGATCTGGACGCCGGCTCGATCAAACCGTTTCAGCTCTTCCTGATCTTCAACGAGCTGGTTGACGCCGAGCTGGACAACACGCCTGACTATCGCCCGGCTTATATGCTCGACCAGTCGCACAACGTCACAGACCCCATCGAATCGCTGATGATGAGCGCCGGCGAGCTGGTGCGCGCTTACGTGCAAGCCCATCTCGTTGATCGTCAGGCGCTGATGGAAGCGCAAGAGAACTGCGACCCGCTCGTGGCGCTGGCGACGCTCAAGCAAGCCTTCACCACCGACGTGTCGCCGATCCTGGCGATGGCGCGTGCGCGCTCAGGCGGCGCCATTGATCCAATCGCAACCTATCGCAAGAGCGGCTATCGTCAACGCAAAGCTGAAGAACGCCCGGCGCAAGTCGGCATCGCCGCCGGCATCGTGTGAGAGAGGGCTGACCCGGAAGGCTAAGTAAGAAAGACAATGATGAATCAGCCGCCTCTTAAGATGCTCCATTCGGACGATGCTTTGAACAGAGGTAAGCTTGATACGTTCAGCAAACTGTCAGATAAAGAGCTTATAGATTCCTTGCAACCGGGACAGCGCGGATCGTTCAAAGCTCGGCCAGATGGGACGGTGCTGGACGGTCATCACCGGCTCAGAATACTCCGAGATCACGGCGTTGACATTGATGCTTTGCCGCGCGAAATCATCGTCAGGGATTCACCGGCGACATAAGGAGAGAACAATGGCAGCGCAGGCATACTGGATTGAAGGGCCATGGAAAGGACGGTTAGCCATCGTCCCGCGCCCGCGTGGCGGCGACTGGCTCGAAGATGAGGTTGCGGATTGGCGCGAGGCGGGCATAGATACTGTAGTCTCCTTCCTAACCCCGGACGAGGTCGCCGAGTTTGACCTCCAGGCAGAAAAAGACTTAAGTGAAGCCCAGGGGATTCGCTTCGTTTCCTTTCCGATTCCCGACCGTGGAGTCCCCGCATCACAACGCGCCGCCGCGGCTCTGGTGCAGGATTTGGAACAGTCGCTGGCAGACGGAGAGAAGGTCGCGCTGCATTGCCGGCAGAGTGTTGGCCGGTCGGCATTGATTGCGGCTTACCTGCTCATATTAGAAGGCGAAGAGCCGCAACCTGCTTTCGACCGCATTCGTTCTTCGCGCGGAGTCCAGGTGCCGGATACGGCTGAACAAATACAGTGGGTCGCAGACCGTGCGGCAGCGCTGATGACGGGAGCTAGACGATGAGTTCACATGAGGGGTTGCTATCGGATTACTGTATGGGGCCCGGCTTATGAGAAATAGCTTTTCATCGAAAATCATCGCCTGTGTGTGCGTAGCATCGTTACTGCTGGCGTCTTCGCCGTTGATCGCCTTAGCGCAAAACGCCAGCCGCCTTGTGGTCGCATCGTTACGCTGTGAATATCTGGTCTCGCCGCTGGCGGTCGAGGCGCGCGAGCCGCGCCTGAGCTGGATGATTGAAAGCACCCGGCGCGGCGCCAGACAGACGGCGTATCACATCCTGGTCGCCAGTAGCGCGAGCCTGCTTGCCGCAAACCGTGGCGACCTCTGGGACAGCGGCAAGGTCGCCTCCAACCAGACGATTCAGATCGCTTATCAGGGCAAGCCGCTCGCCTCGCGCCAGGAGTGCTTCTGGAAAGTTCGCATCTGGGATCAGAACGACAAGCCCGCGTCGTGGAGCCAGCCGGCGCGCTGGGTGATGGGGCTGATGGAGCCCGGCGACTGGTCGGCGCAGTGGATCGGCGATAAGCTGCCTTCGGTCGAGAACGTCGCAGCGACCATGTTGCGGCGTGAGTTCGAGATGACGGCAAAACCGAAGCGCGCCATCATCTATGCCTCGGCGCTTGGCGTTTACGAGCTGCACATCAATGGCCAGCGCGTCGGCGATCAACTGCTCGCGCCGGAATTCACCGACTACCACACGCGCACGCAGTATCAGGCGTATGACGTGACTTCCCTGCTGCGCACGGGCGCAAACGCCATCGGCGCGCTGCTCGGCGACGGCTGGTACGCCGGCGGCATCGGCCTGGCACAGGCGTTGATCAAGAAGCCACGCAACATCTACGGCAATCACCCGCGACTGATTGCCCAGCTTGAAATCGATCTGAGCGATGGCCGCAAAGCGCGCATCGAGACCGACGCCAACTGGCGAACGACGCGCGAAGGGCCGATTCGCAGCGCCGATCTTCTCAACGGCGAAGTCTACGACGCGCAGCGCGAGATGGCCGGCTGGGACAATCCCGGTTTCAACGATCATGCCTGGTCTGTGGCAGAGGTCGAGGCCCACGCCGGCACACAACTGGTCGCGCAGCCCAACGAACCGATCCGCGTCACCCGCGATATCAAGCCCATTGCCGTGAACGAGCCGAAGCCCGGCGTTTACGTCTTCGACATGGGACAGAACATGGTCGGCTGGTGCCGGCTGAAGACGCGCGGCGCGGCGGGAACGACGGTGCGGCTACGCCACGCCGAGATGCTCAACCCGGACGGCACGATCTACACCGAAAACCTGCGCGGCGCGCAGCAGGCCGACGCCTTCACGCTGCGCGGCGCGGCCAGTGAAGCCTACGAGCCGCACTTCACCTATCACGGCTTCCGCTATGTCGAAGTCACCGGCCTGCCGGGCAAACCGCCGCTTGACGCCATCACGGGCCGCGTCTTTCATTCGGCGATGGCCGAAACCAGCAGCTTCGAGACCTCCGACCCGCTGCTCAACAAGCTCTGGCAGAACATCCTTTGGACGCAGCGCGGCAATATGGAGAGCATCCCGACCGACTGCCCGCAACGCGACGAGCGGCTGGGCTGGATGGGCGACATTCAAATTTTCGTCGGCACAGGCATTTTCAACATGGACATGGCGGCGTTCTTCACCAAGTGGATGCGTGACGTGCGCGACGCACAGGCGACCGACGGGCGCTTCGCCGATTTCTCGCCGCACCCATTCGGCAAGGACAAACTATTCACGGGCGTCGCCGGCTGGGGTGATGCAGGCATCGTCGTTCCCTGGCGCGTCTGGCAGCACTACGGCGATAAGCGATTGCTGGTCGAAAGCTTCGATTCAGCGCGCCGCTGGGTCGAGTTCATTCGCGGCAACAATCCCGACCTGCTGTGGAAGAACAAACGCGGCAACGACTATGGCGATTGGCTCAACTCGGACACGCTGGTCTACGAAGGCTTCCCGCGCAAAGGCGGTCAGGTGCCGAAAGAAGTTTTCGCCACGATGATGTTCGCCTATGCGACCGACCTGCTCTCGCGCATAGCAACGGTGATCGGCAAAGAAGATGAAGCGAAGAAGTACGCGGCGCTGTTTAACGACATCCGCGCGGCGTTCAACAAAGCCTACGTTAGCGAAGACGGTCACATCCGCGGCGACACGCAGGCGGGCTATGCGCTGGCCTTGCATTTCGATCTGTTGCCGAGCGAGCGACGCCCGACGGCGCTCAAATACATGCTCGATGGCATCCGCCGTTACAACGGCCATATGTCAACCGGCTTTCACTCGACCTATCGAATGATGTTAGAGCTGACGCGGGCCGGCGAGAACGAAGTCGCCTACAGCCTGGTCAACCAGCGCGGCTTCCCTTCGTGGGAGTACTCGATAGACAACGGCGCGACGACGATCTGGGAGCGCTGGGATGGCTATGTCAAAGGGCGCGGCTTTCAGGACAAGGGCATGAACTCGTTCAACCATTACGCCATCGGCGCGGTGGGCGAATGGATGGCGCGGGTCATTCTCGGCATCAATAACGACGACGCGCATCCGGCTTATGAGCATTTCACGCTGCGCCCTTATCCGGGCGGCGGCCTGACATGGGCCAGAGGCCATTATGATTCGATTCGCGGTCGCATCGAATCGAGCTGGAGTGTCGCTAACGGTCAGATGCAATACAACGTGACGATCCCGGCAAACACGACGGCGGCGGTCTACGTGCCTGCGAAAGATGCGGCTGAAGTGATGGAAAGCGGCAAGCCGGCGAGCGCCGCCGTGGGCGTAAAGTTTTTGCGAATGGAAGACGGCGCGGCGGTCTTCCTTGTGCAATCCGGCAAGTACAATTTCACGGCGCGCTAGAGCGTGTTTTAAAAATATCCCCGAAGGGGATGCCATCAATAGCCGTGGGCAACGCCCACGGAAGCGATGCCGGAAAGTTCCCGACCCTGACAGGGTCGCAGGAAGCCAGGCGGCGACCCTGTCAGGGTCGGGGTGTCAATCGTCCTTAACCGGTGGCGTTGATTCCCGGTGGCGTTGCCACCGGCTATTGACCGAAGCCCTTTCAGGGCTTACCGCCTTTTTAAACACGACGCATCACCTAAAATCGCTGCCGCCGCCCTTTGACCTGCACCCGCTCGCGTCCCGCCTTGCGTATTGATTTCTGGTGGAGGCGAGCCACCGAGCTGATTGTCTAAGGAGGCACCTCGTGGCATATAGAGCCCGGCTTGCGGCAATCGTCCTGTTGCTGTGCTGCGCCCCTGCGCGCACCCTGTCCGTTCAACAGAACCCCGGTGCCGATGAAAGCGTCATCAAGCTCAACACCCTCTGGGTCAACCTCAACATCAGCGCCACCGACCCGCAGGGCAAGAAAGTCACCGAGCTTAGGCGCGAAGATTTCGCCATCTTCGAAAATGGCGTGCGCCAGGAGATCGTTCACTTCGCGCCCGTCGAAGCGCCGGTCAATCTCGTTGTGCTGCTCGATCTGAGCGGCAGCATTGATAGCAAGCTGAAAGCCTTGAAGAATGCCGCCAGCCGCTTTGTTGATTCGATGAAAGAAAATGACCGCATGGCGATAGCGACCTTCACATCGCGCTTCAAGCTGGTTGCCGATTTTACGAGTGATCGAAAGCGCCTGAAAGAATGCATTGACCACATCAAACATGCAGGCGGCGGCACGTCGCTTTATGATGCCGAGTGGACGACCTTCGATCTTCTGCGTCAAATCCGCGAGGGGCGCAAAGCCATTGTCATGTTGACGGATGGGGTTGATAGCTCGTTTAGCCATAAAGACGATGGCGGCTCGACGCATACGTTCAACGAGTTATTGATGCGGGCGCTCGAAGAGGATACGACGATCTATCCGATCTACCTCGACACGGAAGCCGAATGGGTTCATCGCTACTCGCGGGCCGCCTACATCGAGGCGCGCGAGCAGTTGCGGACGCTCGCCGTGCAGACCGGCGGCGCTTACTTCATGGCGCGGCGCATCGAAGACATGGACGGCGTTTATCAACTGGTTGCCGAAGAGTTGCACGCGCTCTACAGCCTCGCCTACGCCGCCAAGGATACGCACAGAGACGGGCGCTGGCGGGCCATCAAATTGACGGTCAATCGTCAAGGGATAAAGCTCAATAGCAGGCGCGGCTATTTCGCCCAGTGACTGCCGAGACTCGTCTGGGCCTGCCGCCCTGATGTAGGGGCGATGGCGCAAGAGGCGCTTGGCGCGGCGCGGGCTTGTCCGCGGCTCGGATTTTGCGCAGCAAAATGACCCGTCATCGTCTGCGGCGATCCGGGCAACCACAAGGGTTGCCCCTACAAGGAGGAATCGCTCATGTTGTTTAAGCCGAGACCGGGGCGACGCCAACGGCCACCTGCAAGCCTTCGATGACGCGGCGCTTGACCTCTTCAAAATCGCCTTCAATGCGGCAGCCGGCGGCGTTCTTGTGGCCGCCGCCGCCGAACATCTCGGCAACTTTGGCGACGTTGATGCGCCCCTTCGAGCGCAGGCTGATGCGATAGATGCCCGGTGCCATCTCCTTGAAAAAGGCCACCGCGCCGACATCGCCTACCGACAGCGCGTGGTTGACGATGCCGTCGGCGTCCTCTTCGCAAGCGCCGGCCTCGTACATCATCTCGCGATCCATCGTCACCCAGCCGATGCGCCCCGATTCGTCGCGCTCCATGCCGGCCAGCGCCAGGCCGAGCAGCTTGACCTTCGAGAACGGGTAGGAATAAAAGAGCGCCTGCGAAATCTTCGCCGGTTCGACGCCGCAGCGCACCAGCTCGGAAGCGATCTTCAACGTGCGCTCCGTGGTGTTTGAAAAGTGAAAGCTGCCGGTGTCCGTCAGCAGCGCCGTGTAGATGCAATCGGCGATCTCTTTGCTGACTTCGACGCCGAGCGCCTTGCAGAGATTGTAGATCATCTCGCCGACTGCCGCCGCCGTCGGGTCAATCCAGTTGATGTCGCCGAAGGGCAAAGTCGTCGAGTGGTGGTCTATGTTGACGACGAACTGGCGGTGCAGGCCGGGCAGACCGGGCCGGTCAACGTCGCTGCATTCGATGATGAAGGCGGCGTCGTAGCTGGTGTCAATGTCAGGCTGCACGAGCACGCCGTCAGAGCCGGGCAGAATGTGATAAGCCGGCGGCACACGGTCATGCAACACGACCTCAGCCTCTTTGCCGAGACTGCGCAGCATCCAGTAGAGCGCCAAGCCTGAGCCGAGCCCGTCACCATCGGGCCGGATGTGAGACGTGATCATGAAACGCTGCTTCTGTTCGATGAGTTGTACAACCTGACCAAGCATAATGCACTCAAAAGACAGCGGGCTTTACAATTGCGGATTGCGGATTGCGGATTCGAGAATCCACATTTCACACTCGTTCGGACAGTAGGCTTTGCCTGTAATAGACTGCTTGGATGGCGGCGCGGCGTTTCAATCCGCATCCGCAATCCGCAATCCGCAATCACTCGTCGCTGGGGCCGGAATCCGAAGCGTTCGCGGCCTGTTCGCGAGCCCGTGCCTTTTCTCCTTCCTCGCTTAGTATCCTTTCGATTCGTGTGGCAGCCTCGGTCGTGTTGTCATAGACGAAGTGCAGCTCCGGGGTGCGCCTGATACGCAGCACCGCTCCGAGCTGCGTGCGAATAAAGCCGGCGGCGTGCTTGAGCGCCGCCAGCGCTTCGTCAATCTCTTCGTCGTTGCCCAGCACGGTGACATAAATCTTCGCGTTTCTAAGATCAGGCGTCAGACGCGCATCGGTGACAGTGACCGTGGCGGCGCGCGGGTCTTCGACTTCGCCGGCAATGATCATGCTGATCTCTTCGCGGATCTGTTCGGCCAATCGTTCCTGTCTTCTGCCAGTCATACTTTCCCCTGTCAGGTTTTGCGGCCACAATTAAACCTTAAATGCTAATCGCAAATCGCCTGCCGCGCAACCGTCAGCAACCGTTGCAACAATTCCATCATAAATAAATTTGGGCAGTGCGCCATACAAAAGCGCATACGATTCGAGAGGCCAGGGGGGATTCTCTGCGATTCACCGCCTGTCGAGGAGCGGCCTCGCAGATGACCGTCCTCAATTCTTTAATGTTTTCACGAAGTCCTGTCAGGGACGAAATGTTTATAGCAACCGGATCAACTCAAGCATCAAGCTCCGTCAGGAGCGCAATGTCAACCTTCCGCCCCTACGGGGCTTGGGTGCTTCTGGCACCGGTTATCTATAAACATTCCGCTCCTACGGAGCTTGAATTTCAAAACGCCCAGATGCCACGTTACAACGAGGTCGGCGCGACTTCTTCGGTCATATAGGCTTCGATGACATCGCCGGTCTTGACGTCCTGGAAGCGTTCGAGCGAGATGCCGCACTCGAAGCCCTGCTTGACCTCGCTGACATCGTCCTTAAAGCGCCTGAGCGACTCGATCTTGCCTTCAAAGATGACGACGTTGTCGCGCAGGATGCGCGCCGTCGTGCGGCGGATCGAGCCGTCGGTGATATAGCAGCCGGCAATCTGGCCGACGCGCGGCACGCGGAAGACTTGGCGCACCTCTGCGTGGCCGGTGATGACTTCGCGCTTGGTAGCGTCGAGCAAGCCGAGCATCGCCAGGCGAATCTCTTCTTCGACCTTGTAGATGATCGTGTGCAGGCGGATGTCTACGCCTTCATTTTCGGCAATCTCGCGGGCGCGCGACTGGGGCCGCACGTTGAAGCCGATGATCACCGCTGCCCGGCCCATGTCTTTCGACGAGGCGGCGGCCAGCATAACGTCCGATTCGGTAATGGCGCCGACGCCCGAACGAATGATGCTGATCTTGACGCGCTCCGTGGTCAGCTTGTTGAGCACGTCGCGCACGGCTTCGACTGAGCCCTGTACGTCGGCCTTCAAGATCACCTTCAATTCCTTGACGGCGCTCTTTTCAGAGAACAACTGTTCGAGGCCGCGCGCCGAAGTGCGAGCGATGGCCGCCATGCGCGCCTGCATCTGCCGCTGGCTGGCGATGTGCTGGGCCTGCGTGGCGTCAGAGACGACTTGCAACTGGTCGCCTGCCGCCGGCACGCCTTGAAGGCCGAGAACTTCGACAGGCGTCGAGGGACCGACCAGCGCCACGGCGTGGCCGCGATCATCAAACATCGCGCGCACGCGCCCGAAAATCTGACCGGCGATGAACGGGTCGCCGACTTTTATCGTCCCCTGCTGTACGAGCACCGTGGCAACTGCGCCGCGCCCGCGGTCGAGCTTGGCTTCGAGCACCACGCCCGACGCCAGGCGGTCGGCATTGGCCTTCAACTCCAGCAAGTCGCTGGTTATGATGATCATCTCAAGCAGCCCTTTGATATTGGTGCGCTGCTTGGCAGAGACTTCGACCATCACGGTGTCGCCGCCCCAGCCTTCCCACAACAGGCCGCGGTCGGCGAGTTCCTGCTTGACGCGGTCGGGGTTGGCATCGGGCTTATCGATCTTGTTGATGGCGACAACGATGGGCACTTCGGCGGCCCTGGCGTGGTCAATCGCTTCGAGGGTCTGTGGCATGACGCCGTCGTCGGCGGCGACGACCAGCACCACAACGTCTGTGACTTTGGCGCCGCGTGCGCGCATCATCGTGAAGGCTTCGTGGCCCGGCGTGTCGAGGAAGACGATGCGCCGCGACTTCTCAGCATTGTCCGGATCGGCAACGTCAACCGCGTAAGCGCCGATATGCTGCGTGATGCCGCCGGCTTCGCCTTCGGCAACACGGGTCTCGCGGATGCCGTCGAGCAGCGAAGTCTTGCCGTGATCAACGTGGCCCATGACGGTGACGACAGGGGCGCGCGGTGCCAGGTCTTCTTCGCCCGACTCGATAATCTTTACTTCTTCGGCCTCGCTGATGATCTCTTCAAACGGCGCGAAGCTGATCTCGTAGCCGAAATCACGGCCTATGGCCTGGGCGATTTCCGGGTTGATCGTCTGGTTGATGGTCGCCATCACGCCACGTTTGATCATCTCGGTGACTACATCTTTCGGCTTGACCTCAATCTTCTCAGCGAAGTCTTTGACCGTGATGCCTTCGACGACCTTCAGGGCGCGCAGCTCAGCAAAGACCGGCCTCTGCTTGGGCGCGATGGTGCCACGGTGTGTGCGCGGCGAATCGAGATGCTTGCCCTCTTCGGGACCAAATTCGCCCGGCCCGCGCTTGCCGCGACGCGTGCGTTTGCGCGGGCGGTTGTCTTGCGGGATGTAAACCGTGCTCGGCTTCTTTGTGCCGTCAGGAGCAACACCAGGAGCGCCGGCTTCGGCGCGCATACCTGGACCACCCGGCCGTCCGCCCGGCTGTCCGGGACGCATATGGCCCAGACGTCCGCCCGGTGCGCCCGCGTGAGTCGTAGCCGGCGGCGCGGGAGGCGGCGCCACGACCGCGCCCGGAATGCGACGCAACTGGCGCACCTGCTGACCGCTGCGCGGCAAAGCGGAGGGCGCAGGCCGGCTCGCTGGCGCAACCGGCGGCGCGCCCGGTTCACTGATTGGCGGCGCGGCAGGCTCGACGGCAGGGGGCTGCGCTTCTGCCGCTTCGGCGGCTGGCGGCGCAGGCTCGAATGCGGAAGTCGGCGGCGCGGCGGGCGCAGCGGTCTCAGCCGCAGGCGGCATGGCCTGTGTCGTTGGCGGAGCCAGCGGCGTCGGGACCGGCGCTTTCTTCAGCACGCGGACTTGCGGCCCGCGCGGCTCGAATCTGCCGGGTTCGACAGACGGCGCGGCAGGCGGCGGCGCTTCATAAGCAGGCGCTTCGGCGGACGGCTCGACGGCAGTAGCTTCTACCGGCGCGGCCTCCATGTGCGCGTGCTTGATGAGGCGCGGCGCGACTTTCGGCGTCGCTTTCTTGGGAAAGTACTTAGCGCGAATCCGTTCGGCCACCTCATTCGGCACGGTGTTGGAAGGCACACTGACATCAATGCCCTCGCGGCGCGCGTCCTCGATAACTTTCTTGTTATCGAGTTTCAGCTCCTTCGCCAGATCGTAGATTCTCGTTTTGTTGCCTGCTGTCGCCATAGTGATCCGAAAACTTCTCCGTCTGCCCGCCGCATCCGCAACGAGCCGCTCTCGCAAACGCCACACGGCGCTGCGTGTGATCAACCTTACTCTTTCGTTTCCTCGCCCTCGCCGCCCGTTGCTGTCTCACCGGTGACGTGTTCGACATCTTCAAGCGTCAGGTCGGCGCGGAACGATTCGACCAGCTCTTCGGCGCTCTGCTCGCGGCCTTCATCGATGCCGCTCTCTTCGACCCACTCGCGGTGGGTTTCGGGGATGACCTGCGCGCCCGGCGCAAAAGCTTGCAGGCCGGAAGCCGGCATCGGCCCCAGCTCGGCTTCAGAGCCCGTGGGCGCATCGGCCAGCGCTTCTTGAATCTGCACCTCGCTTGGACTCATCGTATCAAAATTCGGCACCGCGGAAGCGTCGGGCCGCGCCGGGTCAGGCTCGGCGTCGGGCGGCGGCGCGTACTGCTGCTCTTCATCCATCTCGTCTGCCGCCTCTTCCGCAGACGGCTCAGGCTCGGCGAGCCGCGACGGCTCAATCATCGCTTCTGCTGTCGCTGTTTCGGGTTCTTCTTCTGACATTGCTTCGACCTCCAAAGCAGCTTCAGGAGCCGCTTCCGTGGTCTCACCGCGCTCCACAAGGTCGGCGTCGTGGGCCGCCCCTTCAACACCTTCTTCGCTGACCGAAACGCCGTGACCGGCTTCGGCTTCGGGCTCAGTAGCTTCGGGCTCAGCCGTCGTTTCCTGAGCGGCCTCGGCTTCGGCTTCGGCGGGCGCGGCAGCGGCTTCTCTGGCCGCTTGCGCTTCACGCGCCTGCTTCTGAGCAAGCAAGCGGTGCGCGCGCTCCAAAATCTCGTTCGCCTGGTCAAAGCTCACGTCAATGGCGTCAACCAGCTCGTCCACGCCCATGCCGCTCAACTGCTCGATGTTCTCGATGCCACGATCTTTCAAGCGCTGCGCGGTGATCTGGTCGAGCGCCAGGCTCTCACGAATGTCGGCGAGCGTGGCTTCGCCGCCGGCCATGACGGCTTCGAGCTGCGCGGCGGCAGCGCGCGCCGCTTCTTCGGCGCTGCGGATGTCTATGTGCCAGCCGACCAGCTTGGCCGCGAGTCTGACGTTCTGGCCCTTCTTACCGATAGCCAGCGACAACTGATCTTCGGGGACCGTGACGGTCAGCTTCTTTTCCTCGAAGCTGTTGATCTCGACCTTCGAGACTTTGGCCGGCGACAACGCGTTAGCGGCAAAGACCGCCGGGTCTTCGCTCCACTCGATGATGTCAATGCGTTCGCCGCGCAGTTCGCGGATGATGGCCTGCACGCGCGAGCCCTTCATGCCGACGCAGGCGCCCACCGGATCAACGTCGCGCTCGGTCGAAATCACCGCGATCTTGGCGCGGTCGCCGGGCTCGCGCACGGCGGCCTTGATCTGCACCGTGCCATCGTAAATCTCCGGCACTTCCATCTCAAACAGCCGCTTCAGCATCTCAGGCGAGGTGCGCGAGACTTCGACCTGCGGCCCTTTGGAATCCGTCAGCACGTTGCTGATGACGACGCGCAAGCGCTCGCCCTGGCTGAATGATTCGACGCGCGATTGCTCCGATTTCGGCAGCACGGCTTCGAGCTTACCGAAATCAATGATCAGTCGCCCGCCCTCAAAGCGCTTGACGAAGCCGTTGACCAGCTCGCCGAGCCGTCCGATGTATTCGTCATAGACGTTCTTGCGCTCGGCCTCGCGGACTTTCTGAAAGATGATCTGCTTGGCGGTCTGCGCGGCGATGCGGCCCAGTTCCTCTTTCGGCTTGGGGAACTCCAACTGGTCGCCGACCTCAGCGCCCTCGATGCCCATCTCCAGCACGTCGGCGAGGCTGATCTCGGTTGACGGGTTCTCGACCTCTTCAACGACGGTCATCAGCGCGAACAGGTCGATGTCGCCGGTTTCGGGGTCATAGCGGGCGCGCAGTTCTTCGCCGGTCTGCTCGGCATTAAACTGCTTACGCGCCGCCTTGATGACGGCCTCTTCGATGGCGGCGATGATGACATTCGGGTCAATGTTCTTCTCGCGGCTCAGAACGTCTATGGTCTGGGCAATCGGACTCGAAGTGGACATAGCTCTTTCCTTCAGTTATCAGTAATCATCTGCCAGTTGCCAGTGGTCAGTTGCCGCGCGGGCTTACCGAACAACTGGCACCTGACCATTGACGCCTGACGACTAGAATTCGTATTCGATGTTCGCCTTGGCGATCTGCTCGAAAGGGATGTCGATACGGCCTGCCGTGTCGGCCTCCAGGCTGACGAAGTCTCCGCTGATGCCAAGCAGCTTGCCTTTGAAATTGTGCTGGCCGTTGATCGGCGCCGCCGTCCGCAGCCGTACGCGACTGCCGGTGAAGCGTTCGTAGTCGGCGGGCTTGTACAGACCGCGCTCAATTCCCGGCGACGAGACTTCGAGCGTGTACTGATTCGGAATCAGGTCTTCGACGTCTAACAGCGTGCCGACCTGATTGCTGACGCGCTCGCAATCGCCGACCGTCACGCCTCCCGACCTGTCAATAAAAATGCGCAAGACAAAATGATTGCGCGGCCCAACCGTCTCCCAGTGAACCAGTTCAAGCCCCTCGCGCGCCGTCACGCGCTCGATGATTTCATTGATCGCTTCGCGATTTAAACCGGCCATTATCCCTAATGAAAAAAGTGGGCCAAGCCCACTTGTCTAGCAAGCTAAGTATGATACCCGGTTATACATGAAAAATGCAAGGCACCGGGCTGGCTCACATCTGACCATCTGACCTCGGCGACCGGCAAGCTCGGGGTGCCGCGCCCCACAAAATGCGGCGCGGCACCCCGGCCCTCGTTCGTCAGAGCCTCAGGATGCCGCGCCGCATTTCTCGTCTTCTGCGTTTTGCCTTATTCGATTGTCCAGGTGTCGCCGGCGTTCAAGAGCTTCATCAAATCGCCGGCGCCCATCTTCTCGACGGCGGTCTGCACCTGGCCCGCCAGCATATCTTCATAAGTTGGCTTTTCGACGTCGCGGAAGACGCCCACCGGCACGGGATAATCAGGATATTCCATGCGCGCCAGCATGTAGGCGAGGTAGGAATCCGGCGCCTTCTCGTCGTGGACGATCAACTCGTCTTCGCGGATGCCGTTCCCTAGCTCGACCACTTCCAGGTGCATATCGCTGCGCATGCGGATGCCGCGGTTGCGCTCTTTGCCGAAGATGAGCGGCTTGCCATGCTCAAGCCCGATCATGCGCTCGTCCTTGACCGCGCGGTCGGCGAACATGTCAAAGGCATGGTCGTTGAAGATGTTGCAGTTCTGATAGACCTCGACGAACGATATGCCCTTGTGGCGCACGGCGCGCTCGACAACCATCTGCAAATGCGCCGTGTGCGTGTCGACGCCGCGCCCGACAAAGGTCGCCTCTGCCGCCAGCGCCACCGACAGCGGATTGAGTGGGTAATCGATCACCCCGTAGGGCGCCGACTTGTTCTTCTTGCCAAACTCGGAAGTCGGCGAGTACTGCCCCTTGGTCAACCCATAGATGCGGTTGTTGAAGAGCAGGATGTTGATGTCGAGGTTGCGGCGGATGGCGTGAATCAGGTGGTTGCCGCCAATCGACAAGGCGTCGCCGTCGCCGGTGACGACCCAGACGCTCAGCTCAGGGTTGGCCACCTTGATGCCGGTCGCAACCGCCGGCGCGCGCCCGTGAATGCTGTGAAAGCCATAGGTATTCATGTAATACGGGAAGCGGCTCGAACAGCCGATGCCCGACACAAAGACCATGTTCTCGCGCTTGATGCCAAGTTCCGGCATGACCTTCTGGACTTGCGCGAGGATGGCGTAGTCGCCGCAACCCGGACACCAGCGGACTTCTTGATCGGAAACGAAGTCTTTGCGCGATAACTTGACCGGCGGTTCGTGGCCGTTACCGCCATTGGTCGGGACGTTTTCGTTTGTGCTCATACGATTCCCCTTCGGTAATGAACAGCCGCGCCGGATTATTGCTCGTCCGGGCGGCGAAACGATTTTTCAACAATCGCGATCAGCGCGTTGATGCGCTCGTCGGTCGCTTTGAAACGCTCATCAATTTGTTTGCTATGCTCGATGAGTTCGGCAATCTGTTTGTCGTGGCGCCCGACAATACCTATCAGACCCACTACGGCATCTGTCAGCTTGTCGACCTTTTCCGTCAGCTTCTCGACCTGCGTGCCGATCTGGTCAACGCGTTCGCCAAGCTGGTCAACGCGTTCGCCAAGCTGGTCAACTCGTTCGCCGAGATTCATCACAATCGCGGTCAGTTGATCGAATTGCTCTTTCAGTCTTTTCTCGAATTCTTCATCGCTCATGGCTAATCCTCGTAGACTTCCTTCATCTTCGCCAGCAGCTCGCTAATCTTGAACGGCTTACCCTTGACCTTTGGATAAGAGATGGCCGGCACCAGAAACTTGGCGCGCAGCAGCATGCACAACTGGCCCATGTTCAATTCCGGCACCAGCACGCGGTCAAAGCGCCCGAGGATTTCGCCGAGGTTGCGCGGGAAAGGATTGAGATGGCGCAGGTGGATGCTCGACACCGACTGGCCGCGCTGCTGCATCTCTTCGACCGCCGAGGTGATCGCCCCGTAGGTCGAGCCCCAGCCGACGACCAGCAAGCGCCCTTCCGTCTCGCCGTAAACTTCAAGCTCCGGGATGTCGTCGGCGATGCGCGCCACCTTTTCAGCGCGCGTCAAGATCATGTGCATGTGGTTTTCGGGATCGTAAGAAACGTTGCCGGTGATGTCGGCCTTCTCCAATCCGCCGATGCGATGCTCAAGGCCGGGCGTTCCCGGTATCGCCCAGTTGCGCGCCAGCGAATCCGGGTCGCGCATATACGGCAGGAAGCCTTCGGCCTTCGTCGTAAACTCGACGCCGAACTTCGGCAGGTCTTCTATCTTGGGCAGCTTCCAGGGCTCGGCGCCATTGCCGAGATAGCCGTCCGTAAGATAGATCACCGGGATCATATGGCGCACGGCGATGCGGAAGGCTTCGACCGCCATGGCAAAACAGTCAGCCGGAGTCGCGGCGGCGACGATGGCGACCGGGCATTCGCCGTTGCGCCCGAACATGGCTTGCAGCAAGTCGGCCTGCTCGGTCTTCGTCGGCAATCCCGTTGATGGCCCGCCGCGCTGCACGTCAATGATGACCACCGGCAATTCAGTCATGACCGCAAGTCCGATGGCTTCACTCTTCAAGGCCAGCCCCGGCCCGCTCGTCCCCGTCAGCGCCAGTTGCCCGGTGAACGATGCGCCGACCGTTGAGCACATCGCGGCAATCTCGTCTTCGGCCTGGAACGTCTTGACGCCGAAGTTCTTGTGCATGGACAGCTCATGCAGAATGTCAGAGGCCGGCGTGATCGGATAGCTCGCATAAAAAAGCGGGCGACCCGCCAAAACTGATGCCGCCACACAGCCGAGCGCCGTCGCCTGATTGCCGGTGATGTTGCGATACTTGCCCGGCGTAATCGCCGCTTTGCGCACGCGGTAATGCGTCGTGAAGATCTCTGCGGCGTCGCCGTAAGCAAACCCGGCCTTCAGCGCCGTCAGGTTCGCTTGCACTACGTCGGGCTTGTTGCGGAACTTGGCTTCGATCCAGCGCTCGGTCGGCCCCGTCGGGCGGTCGTAGAGCCAGTACATCAAGCCGAGCGCCCAAAAGTTCTTGCAGCGGTCAATCTCTTTCGGCGGCAGCTTGATCTCCTTCAGCGCCGCGCGATTGAGCGTCGAGATCGGCAGCCGGAAGACGCGGTAGCCGTCGAGGCTGCTGTCATTGAGCGGGTTGCTGGCATAGCTGGCCTTCTTCAGATTGTTTTCGCTAAAGGCATCGGTGTTGAGGATCAGCAAGCCGCCGACTTCGAGATCGGGCAGGTTGACTTTCAGCGCCGCCGGGTTCATGGCCACCAGCACGTTCGGCTCATCACCCGGCGTGCGGATATCGTGATTCGAGAAGTTGAGCTGGAAGCCCGAAACGCCCGGCAGACTGCCGGCAGGGGCGCGAATCTCTGCCGGAAAATCAGGCAACGTCGAGATGTCGTTGCCGACGATGGCCGTCGTGTTGGTGAACTGCGTGCCGGTCAACTGCATGCCGTCGCCGGAATCGCCGGCGAAGCGGATGGTTACGGCTTCGAGTTCTTCGATATGTTTCTCTTCGACGTTGTTGAGAATCGTTGTTGATTCCATGTCGGTGTCCACCCTATCAGTCTGGAAAGTGAGGCGTGATGCGCTCATCACCGCCCGGTTGAACCCATTACCCGTCGGTCGAGCCGACAGTGATATTACACAAAACACTATACCACGACAAGCGGGTATCTACTTTGCTCAATGACCGCTTGAAGCGTGCATCGGCAGGCGCGAATCTATTTGAATTCAGGTGTCGCGATACATACTTGAGCATCCATTGTGCCAGTCGAAAAGCCGTGGGTTAGACAGTGAATCTACGGATCGGCTGCGGAGCTTTGCTCGCTGTCTGCGCATTATTCCCCACGCGCCTCATCTGCCGCAGAGCTTGCGCGGTGATGACCGTCAAAGCAGAATGTCAGTTTAAGCAACTGGCCATATGCGCCGCGGTCAGCAGTTCGACCGGCGCGCCGGAAGCACTTTGAAAAGGTGATAGAGAAGATCAATGAAAGTCTACGAAGTCCGCGAATTCGGTATTGACCACCTGGCGCTTGTCGAGCGCGACGAGCCGCAACCGGCAACCAATGAAGTCGTCGTGCGCTTGCGCGCCGCGTCGCTGAATTACCGCGACCTGATGTTTGTCAAAGGCACCTACAACCCGCGGGCACGGCTGCCCGCCGTGCCATTCTCGGACGGCGCCGGCGAAATCACTGCCGTCGGCAGCAAGGTGACGCGATGGCGCGTCGGCGACCGCGTCTGCCCGATCTTCACGCAGGGCTGGATCGAAGGGCCGACAACGATGCAGAAGAATCGCACGGCGATTGGCGCTGGCGACTTCGACGGCGTGTTGCGCGAATACGGCGCGTTCAACGAAGAAGGTCTGGTTAGAATCCCTGAGCACCTGTCGTTTGAAGAAGCCGCGACGCTGCCATGCGCCGCCGTTACCGCCTGGCACGCGCTGGTCAACTCTGGCAGCCTGAAGGCGGGCGAAACGGTGCTGGCGCTCGGCACCGGCGGCGTGTCCATCTTCGCCCTGCAACTGGCGAGAATGCATGGAGCGCGGGTGATCATCACGTCGAGCAGCGACGAGAAGCTGGCGCGCGCCAGAGCGCTAGGCGCCGCCGAAACGATCAATTACCGCAGCATCCCTGAGTGGGACAAAGAGGTCGCGCGGCTGACCGGCAAGCTCGGCGTTGATCATGTTATCGAAGTCGGCGGTCCTGGGACGTTGTCGAAATCACTGAATGCGGCGCGCGTCGGCGGCCACGTCGCGCTGATCGGCGTGCTGGCGATGGGCGGCGATTTCAACCCGCTCAGCGTCTTGATGAAGAGCGTCCGCTTGCAAGGCGTCTTCGTCGGCTCGCGGCAAATGTTTGAAGAGATGAACCGCGCCATCGAGGCGAATCAACTGAAGCCGGTGATTGATCGGACGTTCAGCTTTGCAGAAGTCGGCGAAGCCCTCCGCTACATGGAAAGCGGCTCGCACTTCGGCAAGATCGTCATCACTTATTGAGAGATCGATAGAAGGAGGAGAGATCAATGAACTATCGGCGCTTTGGCCGCATCAACTGGTCGGTCAGCGAAATCGGTTACGGGATGTGGGGCATGGCCGGCTGGACTGACTCGAATGATGAAGAATCGCTCGCCGCTCTGCAACGCTCGGTTGATCTGGGCTGTAACTTCTATGACACAGCGCTGGCGTATGGCGAAGGCCACAGCGAGCAGTTGCTCGGTCAACTGCGGCGCACCAACCCGGATAAGAAGCTCTACACGGCGACGAAAGTGCCGCCCCGTAATCGCCAGTGGCCGAGCCGCCGCGAGTTCACGCTCGACGATTGCTTCCCGCCCGATTACATCGAAGAGAGCGTGCATACCAGTTTGCAGAATGCCGGGCTGGAGAGTTTTGACCTCGTGCAGTTTCACACCTGGGAAGACAGTTGGCTGGACGACGACCGCTGGGCGAAAAAGATCGATGAGTTGCGCCGCCAGGGGTTACTGCACGCCGTCGGCATCAGCATCAATCGCTGGGAGCCCTGGAACGGTGTGCGCACCGTGCGCAGCGGCTTGATAGACGCCGTGCAGGTCATCTACAACATCTTCGACCAGAACCCCGAAGACGAGCTTTTCCCGGCGTGTAATGAACATGACGTTGCGGTGATTGCCCGCGTGCCGTTCGACGAGGGCACGCTGACGGGCACGCTCACCAAAGAGAGCCGGTGGCCCGCCGACGATTGGCGCAGTACCTATTTTGTGCCTGACAACTTGAATCCGAGCGTCGAGCGCGCCGACGCCTTAAAGCCGCTTGTGCCTGAAGGGATGACGATGCCGGAGATGGCGCTGCGGTTTATTCTGAACGACCCGACGGTCAGCACGATCATCCCCGGCATGCGCAAGCGGCGTCACGTTGATGCGAATATTGCCGCGAGCGACGCCGGCCCGCTGCCGGAAGAACTACACGCGAAGCTGCGCGCTCATCGCTGGGATCGCGAGCCGACGAAGTGGTCGCAGTAAGCCATTCATTTCGAGTAGCGGCGGACGATGAGCGCAATGGGCAATCCGATGCAGAACATGAGAATCGTCGCGCCGATCAAGACGCCGGTCAGCGTGAACGTCGGCTTAGGCAGTGCCGAGAGCGGCAGGACGACGAGATTCATCACGCACCAGACGGCGATGCCGTAGAGCAGGCCGCAAACGACCGCTTGCTGCACCAGCAACGGAAGCTTGCGGCTCGCCGCGTAATAAACGGCGGCCCAGCTCGTTGCAATCAGGAAATGCAACGCCAGTCCGAGCGCGGCAGTGCCTGGTCCGCCCTGAAACGCGGCGGGGCCGAGCAGCCCGCCGGCGATGAAACGCAAGAGCCGCAAAGGGGTGCCGCCGCGCAGCGCGCTGGTGATGAAAGCGGCGGTAATGTCCAACGTGCCGGCGATCAAACCGGCCCAAAAAATCGCGCGATAAGTCTTGGAGCTTTTCGGCAAAGATGCCGTAGAGGTGGCCGTCATCAATCTTCTCCTCGATGCTGATTGGTGATTTCAGGCAAGGAAGAGTTTCTCGCAGCTTCTCGATCATTGGCCGGTGTTGCCCAGCTCTTGCTTCGTTGTAGGGGCAGGGCAAGTCCTGCCCCTACATTCTCCTTTGCACGTTTCAGCGCACGCCAAGCAGGATGTCTATCGTTAACTGGTCGAGCCGTTCGTACTTCAAGCCTTTCGACGCCATCGCCGCGCGGTCGAAGCTGTAACTGTGCAACGCCTGCGCGCCGGCTTTGGAAAACTTGCCGACACCGGGCGCGCCATTGCCAAGCTCGTTCAACTCGGCGAGCAGCGCCTTGATCTCTACATCATTGTTCCAGCGCGCCGCCTTGTCTTTGAAGATCAGGTAGGTGCGCATGCAGCCGCGCGCGAAGTCCTTGACGCCCTCGTAGTCTTCGGTGCGGTAGGCGTGCGCGTCGAAGTGGCGCGAGCCGTCATAGCCGACGTCTTCTAAAAACTTCACCAACCAGAAAGCCGTCTTCGGGTTCGCCGAGCCGAAGCGCAAATCCTGATCGTAGCGCCCCGGTACCTGATCGTTCAGATCGATGTGAAAGAGCTTGCCCGCTTCCCACGCCTGCGCCACCGCATGCATCATGTTCAGGCCGGGCATCTGCTCGTGCGCCACTTCAGGATTGACGCCGACGACTTCCGGGTGGTCGAGCGTTTCGATGAACCCCAGGTAAGCGCCGGTCGTCGGCATATAGATGTCGGCGCGTGGCTCGTTCGGCTTGGCTTCAAGCGCGAAGCGATAGCCATAGCCCTGCGCGCTAGAGTATTCGCACAAATAATTCAACGCCTCGCGCAGCCGTTTGATGGCATCATCGGGCCGGCGACAGGCGTCGGTCTCGACGCCTTCACGCCCGCCCCAGAGGACGAAGATTTTCGCGCCAAGCTCAGCGCCAATGTCCATCGCCTGCATCGTCTTGGCCACGGCATAGGCACGCACGTCCGGGTCGTTGGCCGTGAATGCGCCATCACGAAAGACCGGATCGTAAAACAGATTGACGGTCGCCATCGGCACTTTCAAGCCGGCGTCTTCGCAAGCATTCTTGAACTCGCGGACGATGCGGTCGCGCTCCTGTGGAGTGGCGTCAATGGGCACAAGATCGTTGTCATGCAGGTTGACGCCGTAAGCGCCGACCTCAGCGAGCATCTTGACGATCTCTGTGGCCGACAGCGATTCGCGCACGGCATCGCCGAACGGGTCGCGCCCGCGGTTGCCAACCGTCCAGAGTCCGAAGGTGAATTTGTGTTCGGGTCGCGGAGTGTAGTTATCTGTAGCCATAGTTTCCCCTTGTCATCAGGCCGTATGCGGTCGTGCAGGCGGCGCTGTCTGTAGGATTGCTGATGCGGTTGTCAATTGCGCCGGGTCGAGGCCAGATTAGCCGAGTTGGTTCGCCACCGTCAACCGGCAGGCTAGCGGAACAGGTCCATCTCTGGCGGGCGAATCAGCTCGCCCGCCGACGCTTCGCGCGCCGTGTAATCAAAGCCACGAATGATAACGACCGGCACGCCGGCAGTCTTTCGCATCACCAGCTCGGCGGCTGAAGCCAGCTCGTCGGCAATGGCGATCACCGTGACCTTCAAGTCACGCCCGTGCGAATCCGGCTGGCCGCGATAATCGATGAGCGGCGCGATACCGGCGATGCCGATGGCGACGTTGACGATGCCTTCGCGCCACGGGCGGCCAAAGGTGTCCGAGACAATCACGGCGACCGGCGTGTTGAACTCGCGTTCCAGTGTCGCCTGAATTTCGCGCGCCGAGCGGTCGGCATCCTCCGGCAGCAACACGACGACATCCGCGGCGACGTTTGAAGCATCAACCCCGGCATTGGCGCAGATGAAGCCGTGGTGGGTTTCGGCAATCAAGACGCCGCGCTCCATGCGGACGATGCGCTTCGCTTCTTTGAGGACGACTTCAACCATGCGCGGGTCTTTGTCGTAGCGCGCCGCCCAGTCGCGCGCCAGCTTGGAAGGCTCGATCTCGGCAAGCGGCACAATACGACCTTCGGCTTTCGAGACAACCTTCTGAGCAACGACGAAGATGTCGCCAGCGACCACCTCAATGCCAGCGGCGCGCACAGACTCGACGATGAGCGACGGCAACGGGTCGCCCGCTTCGACTTCAGGCATGCCCGGCACGCCGATGATGCGCAGTTCTGCTGATTTCATGCTCAAAGGATGTGCATTTCCGCAAGCGCCGCGTGAGCCGCCGTGCCGCGGCCCAGCTCAAACAAGGCTTGCAGGTCAGCCGGTTCGTCAATGTCGAGCGCGATCCGTTCATTGTTGACGATCAAACATTCAATACCGGCGCGCGCCGCTTCCTCGCGGTGCAGGGCCAGCGAGTTCGGCCCGAAGCGCGACGGGAAGAGGGTCGGCGGCGTGCGCAGAATGGCGTTCGTGCCGGTGCCTTCACGCGAAGGCACGAGTAGGGCGGCAGGCGAGCTGACTTCGATGCCCAGCAGCGCGTCCAGGTCTGTGGCGCGCACCAGCGGCACGTCGGCGGGCAATCGCAGCACCGTATCCATGCCGCGCTCGGCGAGCAGAGCAGACGCCCAATCGATAGACGCGCTCTCGCCGGCTTGCGTCGTTTCTTTCAGTACCTCCCAGCCGAGCCGCTGCGCGTGTTCGATGGCCGGCGCGAAGCTCGACACCAGATAGACGCTGTCGGCTCGGGTCACGTCGGCGACAGCGCGGCTGACGTCTTCAAACATCGCCCATGCCAGGCGCCGCCTTTCATCAGGCGACAACAAAGGCGCGAGCCGCGTCTTAGCGTTTGCCGGGTCTTTGACCGGAATGAGTAGAGCCTTCATAAGTGACAAGTGACAGCACCTCGCGCGCCAGCCGCTGCTTGTCGGCCAGTGTCGTCATCACCGTGTCGGCGATAAGAACGCGCAGGCCGAGCGCTTCGATTTGCGGTTGTAGAGCGGCGTCGCGCACGTCCAGCACGAAGACATCGCAGAAATCCTGGTACATCGCGGCGACCGCATGCGCCGAAGACTCGTAGCCCAGATCACGCAGCATATCAGCCGCAGGGCCTTTCAGGGCGCGGCCTTCGATGATCGGCGTGATGGCGACGACCGGGGCTTGCGCCGTTCGCAACGCATCGCGCAGGCCGGGCACGGCGAGGATCGGGCCGATGCTGATGAATGGATTGCTCGGACAGATGACAATCAGGTCGGCTTCGCGTATCGCCTCGGTGACGCCGGGCGCAGGCCGAGCCGTTTCAATGTTGTCGAAGCGCAGTGCCTTGACACGCGGCTCCGAGCGTTGTCCGACGAAGTACTCCTGAAAGTGCATCTCGCCGGCGTCAGTGACGACGCGCGTCGGCGTGTACGCGTCGCTCATCGGCAGAATCTTTGCCGCAACCTTGAGCGCGCGGCGCAGGTCATCGGTCACTTCGCTGAGCGTGCGCCCCTGTCGCAGTTGATTGGTGCGATAGATGTGCGTCGCCAGGTCGCGGTCGCCCAGGTTGAACCAGCGCCGCTCGCCGTAGCGCGCCATCCATTCGAGACATTGAAAAGTGTCGCCATTGATTCCCCACCCCGTCGCTTCGTTGATGACGCCGGCGAGCGTATAGGTCACGGTGTCAATGTCGGGCGAGATGCGCAGGCCATAAAGCTCGATGTCATCGCCGGTGTTGGCGATGATCGTCAGGTCTTCGGCGGGCATCACAGCGCTGAGTCCGAGCAGAAACTTTGCCGCGCCGACGCCACCCGCCAAAGCGGTGAGCCTTCGCGGAGGCTGCTCAGAGGTTCTGTCCATCACCATTGTCCCGGCCTACAGTCCCATCACGCGATAGCAGGCCGATTTGACACGGTAGCGGCGGTTGATGCCGATGGCCAGCACCGTCATGCGCTCGATGGCGCGGGCGCTGTAGAGCGGTCCAGCATCAACAGGCCGCAAGCCTTCGATGTGCGGGATGGCTTCGATCACACGGGCGCGGGCTTCTTTATCGTTGCTCGCCACCAAGACGTCGCAATCGAGCTTCTCGTGGGCTTCGACCAGCAGATGCGCCGGCTCGGTCTTGAAGGCCGCGACCAGCGGAATAGATTCGGGGAGCCGTGCGCGCAGGTGCTCGCTGGCTGAGCCTTCGGGCAGCTCGACGTAACGCACGCCAACACCTTTTTCAAATGACACAGGCACGGTGATGTCTATGACAATCGCGCCCGGTCGCAAGTCTGGCACAAGTGATTCAAGCGTCGCTGCCGCATGCTCGAAGGGCACGGTGAGCAGCGCGAAATCAGACGCGGCCACCACCTCGCGGTTCTCGCCATAGCCGATGGGATTATTCGGCACATGCGGATTCAATACGGCGGCGGCGGCCTGTGCGCGCTCGGCGGTGCGCGAGCCGATCCGCACACGCGCCCCGGCCATCGCCCAGCGCAGCGCCAGCCCGCGCCCTTCTTCGCCGGTGCCGCCGATCACACCGATCTGCAATTCGTTGATGTTCATCATTGCCTCACTTGTTCCTGGTCGCCAACAGGTTGCCACTGGCGATGAGACGTGTCAACAAGCAGAAATGATGAATGAGAAATGATGAATAGACCTGAGTCATGCCCAGTAAAAGAGAGAGCCTCCTTTGTGATAAGAATTTGGGTGCTTAAATCCAATTCCCACAAAGGAGGCTGTTTATGCGTCTCAAACGCATCAGCAAGTTTACACGAGCCGTGTCTAAAGGACTACTTCCAACTCAGCAAGCTACTATCTGCCAGGTCGTCTGTGGCATCATTGTCT
>JBJMGU010000185.1:0-57120 GCA_045807765.1 Blastocatellia bacterium | reverse complement strand
CGTTCATCTCGGCCTGCGCTTGTTCGAGCGTGACGCCGGGCTTCAGCCGGGAGATGGCGCGCAGATGTCGCGACGAGCGCTCATTCTCGTCGTGCGGCTCGGCAACGGGCCTGTAGAATTCGCCGCGCGGGTCAACCAGGCTGGTCGGCAGCGATTGAAAGTCTGCCGGCATGACGCCAACCACCGTATAGGGCCTGCCGCTGAGACTGATCTTCTGGCCGACGACCGCAGGGTCGCCGGCGAAGCGCCGCTGCCACAGACCATAGCCGAGGACGATGACGAAATCTTTGCCGTCCTCCTGATCTTCGGGCAGGAAGGTGCGCCCCAACATCGGCGTCGCTTTCATGACCGCGAAATAGCCGTCGCCGACCTGTATGCCGTGGATGCGTTCCGGCTCGCCTTCGCCGAGCAGCGTCGCGCTCCAATTGCTGTAGGTGGCGATGTCTTCAAAGACCGAATTCTGCTGCCGCCAGTCGTCGGTATCGGTCGCCGAGACCTGGCTGCGCTCGTACCCTGCGCTGGGATTATTGCCCCAGACCAGGATGATCTGCTCAGGGTCTTGAAAGGGGAGCGACTTTAAAAGGATGGCATTGACGACGCTGAAGATCACAGTGTTGGCGCTGATGCCGAGCGCCAGCGAAACGACCGCCACCAGCGTCACCAGCGGGCTCTTGCGCAGCATCCTGAAGCCATAGCGCAGGTCTTGCAGTAGAGTTTGCATAAAACCTCCAGGGAGTCAGGAGTCAGGAGTCAGAAGTCAGGAGTCAGAATGAATAAGGAAGGGGAGTCTAAAAGGTCGAATAAAAGCGGCGGCGGACAAGCGGACTCGCTGCCGCCGACTTCCTCTTCCATTCTGTCTTCTGACTCCTGACTCCTGACTTCTACTCGTATCGCAATGCCTTCAGCGGATCGATGCCGGCGGCTTTGCGCGCCGGCAGGTAGCCGCCCACCAGCGTCGCCGCGCTCAACAGCAGGCCGGCGCTGATAAAGACGATGGGGTCGCTCGCCTTGACGCTGAACAACAGCGATTCCGTAAAGCGACCCAGCGCGTAAGCGGCGGGCAAGCCGGCAATCAACCCGATCGCTGCCAGGATCACGACCTCGCGCAAGATCAACCACGAGACCTTGCCGCGCGTTGCGCCCAGTGCCATGCGGATGCCGATCTCGCGTGTCCGCCGCGTCACCGTGTAAGCCATCACGCCATACAGCCCGACCATCGCCAGCAGCGCCGCCAGCAGCGCGAAGCTCAAAGAGAGCATGGTCAGGAAGCGATCAACGAATAACGATTCGTCAATCTGCCGGCTGACGGTCATCAGACCGAAGATCGGCAAATTCGCGTCCAGGCGCTCGACTTCGCTGCGCAACGATGTCGCCACGCTGCCGACATCCTGTCGGGTGCGGACATAAAAGGTATAGCTGCCGAACGGCTTTCGCTGGGCATAGGGGAGATAGGCGAACGGTTTTTCTTCTTCGCGGACAGTGGCCGACTTGCTGTTTTTGACGACGCCGACGATCTCTATGTCGAGCTTCACATTGTTGCCGGCGCCGAAAGCGAAGTGCGAGCCGACCGCTTCGCGTTCGGCGAAGTAATGATGCGCCATAGCCTCGTTGATGACCGCCACCTTCGGGCTGTCGGCGGTGTCGGCCTGAGTCAGCTCGCGCCCCTTAATCAGCGGGATGCCCATCGTCGAAAAGTAGTTCGGGCCAACCGTATTGTGGTTGACGTGCAAGTCTTCGGCGTCCTGTCCCTGGTAGCCTTCGGCGGTGATGTTCGAGCCGGCGCTGCTGTCGGTGAAGACCGGTATTTCGGCTTCGCTCACCGCCTCGACCCCCGGCAGGGCCGTCAGCCGTTGATGCAACTGGTCGAAGAAGGCGGTGGTTTGCTGCGGCGAGTAGCCATTCAGTTGTGGCTCGATTGAAAACTCAACCAGTTGGTCGGCGCGCAGGCCGAGATCGAGGCGGTTCAGGTTGCTCAGACTGCGCGCGAACAGACCGGCGCCGACAAGCAGCACCGTCGTCAGGACGATCTGCGAAACCACCAGCCCTTTGCGAAAGCGCACCTGTCCGAGGCTGCCCGACACGCTCGACCCTTGCTCGCGCAATGTGCCTTCCAGGTTCAGGCGCGTTGCTTTGAACGCCGGCACCAAGCCGAAGACGATGCCCGTAAGCACCGCAAGCGAGAAGTTGAAAGCCATCAATCGGGGATCGAGTTGAGGTGAGAGGCCCGCCGCCCCGAAGCTCTGCGGGATGGCCGCGACCAGGCCGCTGATCGTCCATGCGGCGACCAGTAGGCCGACGCCGCCGCCAATCAAAGAGAGCAACAGGCTCTCGACTAGAAACTGCCGCACCAGGCGAAAGCGCCCCGCGCCAACCGCCATGCGAATGGCAATCTCGCGTTGACGCGCCGCGCCGCGCGCCATCAGCAGATTGGCGACATTGGCGCAGGCAATCAGCAGCACCAGTCCTACCATGCCCATCAGCACGCTCAAAGGTTCTGTGGTGCCGCGCTGAAGAATCGGCCTGCCGCGTGCCCCAGAGTCCAACACCAGCGGCTTATTCAGAAAGCGCTGCTGCTGTTCTGCCGACATCTTGCCCTGAAACGACAGCTCCTCTTCAAGAATCTGCCGGTAGATGGAGCCGACGGCGGCTTCAGCCTGTGCGCCCGATAGACCGGGCTGCAACCTTCCAAGAATGGCCAGCCAGTAATCCTTATGATCGTTCAGCCCATCCCATCCCGGCGTCATCTGCGCCTTCATCGTTATGGGGATGAAGACATCGGGGAGTTGTCCCACTTGCACGCCGTTGAAACCCGGTTGCGCGACGCCTACGACGGTTATCACCGCGCCGTTGATCGTCAGTGTCTTGTTCAGCACGTCTGGGCTAGCGCCAAAGCGTCGCGTCCAATAGCCGTGACTGAGGACGGCGACGGGGCCGGCGCCGGGAGCGCGGTCGTCATCGTCCGTCAGCAGGCGACCAAGCGCCGGGCGCACGCCGAGCACGGCGAAGTAATTGCCCGTCACCAGCTCGCCATTAGCGCGCTCGGTCTGGCCGTCGCCGGCGACGCTGAGCGGCACGGCAAAGCGCGCCAGCAGCCCTGAGAAAACGTTGTTCTTATCGCGCAGCTCTTTGTAGAGCGGATAAGAGAACGAAGCCGAGCCGTCGCCGTCGCTCCACGCATGCCCAGACTTCGGGCCGGGCGAGCGCACCACCACCAACTCTTCGGGCCGTTCAACCGGCAACCGGCGCAAAAGAATCTGATCGGTCAGCGAGAAGATCGCCGTGTTGGCTCCCAGCCCGAGCGCCAGCGTCAGCACGGCGATGGCCGTGAAGCCGGGATTCTTCATCAGCGTCCGAATGCCATAGCGTATGTCTTGCCACAGTGTATCCATCACTTCCTCCAAGAGGGGCTAGGGACTAGGGGCTAGGGGCTAGGGGAGGAAGTTACGCCGAGATGATTGCCGACTCAGCTTTTCTCCTCACCCTAGTCCCTAGTCCCTAGCCCCTAGTCCCTTACTCGTATCTAAGTGCGACCATCGGGTCGACGCGGGTGGCGCGGCGGGCTGGCACGAAACAGGCTCCCAGAGCCACCAGGGCGAGGATCAAGGCGACGCCGGCAAACGTCGTCGGGTCGGTAGCGCTGACCCCGAACAGCAACCCCGTCATCACGCGGGTTAGCGCTGCCGAGGCAATCAGTCCGAGCGTCACGCCCAACAGCGCCAGCCTCATGCCCTGACCCACGACCATCTTGAGAACGTCGCGGCCTTGCGCGCCCAGCGCCATGCGCAAGCCGATTTCCTGTGTGCGCTGCGCGACCGAGTACGACATCACGCCGTAGAGGCCGATGGCCGCCAGCAACAGCGCCACGCCCGCAAACACTCCGATCAATTGCAAATTGAAACGCGGCTGCCAGAGCGTATCGGCAATCACCTGCTCCATGCTCACAACATTCGAGACCGGCAAGCCGGCGTCCATCGTCCTGACCTTTTCTTGCATCGCTGCCGCCAGGCTGGCCGGCTCGACCGTCGTGCGGACGACGATGGTCATCGAAGTGTACTGCCGGGCGGTATTCGCGAAGAAGGCCGGCGTCTGTTGGAAAGCTGTGTAGACTTCGTTTTGTGGCTCGCTCGTCCAGCTCTCCTGCTTGACGTCCCTGGCGACGCCGACGACAGTGAGCCATCGCGGCGATGGCGTGCCCGGATCATCCAGCGTGATGCGCTTGCCGATGGCCTCTTCGTTCGGCCAGTAACGGCGCGCTACTGCTTCATTGATGATGGCGACGCCGGGCACGTCGGCGCTGTCCCGTTCATTGAACTCGCGCCCGGCCCGCATGGGAATCCCCATCGTGCGAAAGTAATCCGGGCGGCTGACGCGCCAGATGGTGGCGTCGCGTTGTCCCGGTGGCGGCAGCGGGCGGCCTTCGATGCTCAGCGACCTGCCCCACACATCGCCGGCCAGTGGCAGGTGATTGATGGCGCTCGCCGATTCGACGCCCGGCAATGCCGTGAGCTGTTCGGTCAAGCTGCGGTAAAACGCTTCGCGCGCCGGCCCGGCGTACTGCGGTGCGCCTGCAAGCGAAACCGTCATCGTCAGCAGGTTGCGCGGATTGAGGCCCGGATCAACCGCCTGTAGCCTCAAGAAGCTGTTCATCAGCAGACCGGCGCCGACCAGCATCACCAGCGCCAGCGCCAGCTCGGCGACGACCAGTGTTTCGCGCAAGCGGCGACGCCCGCCCGTCGTGCTGCGCCCGCCCTCTTTGAGCGTCTCGTTCAAATCCGGCTTCGAGGCGCCGAGCGCCGGGGCCAGGCCAAAAAGCATGCCGGTCACCACTGTAACTAAGAGTGTGAAGCCGAAGACCACGGCGTCTATCTTGATCTCGCTCAGACGCGGCAGGCGGACGCTGAAGCTGGTGGAGTTGCCGGCCAGCAGCGCTTTGAGTAGGTCAACGCCCCACACAGCGAGTAGAAAACCGACCGCCGCGCCGCACAGCGAGAGCAACAGGCTTTCGGTCAACAACTGGCGGAGGATGCGTCCACGGCTCGCGCCCATAGCGACGCGCACAGCGATCTCTTTTTGTCGCGCCGCTGACCGCGCCAGTAACAGGCAAGCCACATTGGCGCAGGCGATCAGCAGGACGAACCCAACCGCCCCGGACAGTATCAACAGTGCCGGGCGCACGTTGCCGACGACTTTCTCGTTTAATGGGTCTACGCGGATGTCGAGGCCGCTATTTTCCTCTGGGTAAGACTGGACGAGCTGCGCGCTGGTTGCAGCAATCTCGGCTTGCGTCTGGCTCAAGCTGACGCCCGGCTTCAGTCGCCCAAAGACGCGCAACGAGCTGCCGCCGCGATTGGTGGCGCGGCTGCGCAGGTCGAGCGGTGCCCACATCTCTGCGCGCGTTGACCAGAAGGGCGGGAATTGAAACTGCGGCGGCATCACGCCGACTACGGTGTAGCTTTCACCACTCAGTGTCAGCGTCTGCCCGACGATGCCGGGATTGCCGCCAAAGGCCCGCTGCCAGAGCTTGTGGCTGAGCACCAGCACATGATCGCGGCCCGGCTGAAAGTCATCGGCTTCAAGCGTACGCCCGAACATTGGCTGAACGCCGAGCAGATCGAAAAGGCCATCGCCCATGCGCAACCCGGCGACCTCTTCGGGGTGGTCCTGGCTTGAGAGCGTGCCGCCCCAGGCTTCCGCCGCCGCCATCTGCGCGAAGCTCTGGCTGTTGGCTTTCATGTCGAGGAAGTTCGCAGGCGAGACCGGCCCCCGCCCTCTGCTCAGCAACGTGACAATCTGTTGCGGGTCTTGATAATCGAGGGGGCGCAGCAGGACGCCATTGACGACCGAAAAGATCGCCGTCGTCGCGCCGATTCCCAAGGCCAGCGTGATGACGGCAATCAAGGTGAAGCCGGGCTTCTTCATCAACATTCGCACGCCGTAGCGCAGGTCTTGCAACAGGGTTTGCATAGGAATCTCCTCAACCTTAACCTTTACTCGTATCGAAGCGCGACCATCGGGTCGACGCGCGTTGCCCGGCGAGCGGGCACGAAACAGGCTCCCAGAGCCACCCCTGCCAGGATGAGCGGGATAGCAATGAAGGTTAGCGGATCAGTCGCGCTGACGCCAAAGAGAAAACTCGACATCAAGCGCGTCAGCGCCAGCGCCGCCGCTAGCCCAATGCCGACGCCGACGCCCGCAATCGCCATGCCCTGGGCGACGACCAACCCTAGCACATCGGCGGGCCTTGCTCCGAGTGCCATGCGGACGCCGATTTCGTGTGTGCGTTGCGCCACCGTGTAGCTCATCACGCCGTAGATGCCTACGGAGGCCAGCACCAGCGCCAGGGCGGCGAACAGGCCGAGCAAAAGCATGGTGAAGCGCCGCTGCGACAGCGAATCGGCCAGCACCTGCTCCATTGAGCGCACGGCAGTAACCGGTTGATCTTTATCTACAGTAAGGATCGCTTCTTTCATCGGCCCGACTGCCGCCATCGGGTCGCCGTTGGTGCGCGCGACAAGGCCCATGCCGAGAAAGCCTGTGATGAAATCATCGGGTATCTGCACGTAGGGCATGTAGAACTGGAAGGGAATCTCTTTCTGCGCGTCCAGCCCGAAATGCTTGACGTGGCCGACGACGCCGACGATCTCAAACGGGATGTCGGGCATCTTGTCGTTGCCGGGGATGGTCATGCGCTTACCGACCGGGTCTTCGCCGGGGAAGAGGTCGCGCGCCATGTATTCATCAATGACAGCGACGTGCGGCGTGTCCTTAGTGTCCTGGCGGGTGATGAACCTGCCGCGCTTCAGCGGGATACCCATCGCTTCAGCATAGCCGGCGCTCACAGGGTTCATTAGCGCCCATTGAATCGCTTCAGGTGTCGGGCGTGGGCCGTTGCCGACCCAGAAAGGCGCTTCGCTGTCGTCGCCGATGAAGGGCATATTGCCGGTGATAGCAACGGATTGCACGCCCGGCGTCGCCTGCAACCGTTCGAGCATGTGGTCGAAGAAGTTTCGCACCTTGGTCGCGTCGTCATAGACGTTCGACGACAGCGGTATCTGCATGGTGATGACGTTCTGCGGGTTGACGCCGGGAGCGACGTTGCGCACAGCCATCAGGCTGCGGATCAACAGCCCCGCGCCAATCAACAAGACCAGCGCGAAGCCGACTTCGACGACGACCAGTGCGTTACGCACGCCCTGGCGCATGGTCGCCGCCGTGCGCCCGCCCTCTTTCAATGACTCGTTCAAGTCTGGCTTGGACACATGCAGCGCCGGGATCAACCCGAAGACGCAGCCGGTTAGCGCCGAGATGAACAATGTAAACAACATCACACGGGCATCCAGGCCGATGTCGTCGGCGCGCGGGATAGTGTCGGGGATGAGCGCGATCAACGCGTCCGTTCCCCACATTGCCACCAGCAGCCCGAGGCCGCCGCCAAGCGCCGACAGCAGGACGCTTTCAGTGAGCAGCTGGCGGACGATGCGCCAGCGGCTCGCGCCCAACGCCGTGCGTATGGCCATCTCTTTCTGGCGTGCGGCGGCGCGTGCGAGCAACAGATTGGCGACGTTGGCGCAGGCGATCAACAGCACCAGCCCGACGGCGCCGAGCAACAGCAAGAGCACCGGCTTGATGTCATGCACCAGGTCATCGTGCATCGTAACCAGTGCCACGCCCTGGAGGGTATTCGATGCCGGGTATTGTTGTTCGAGCGCCGCGGCAATGCCTTGCATCTCGTCGCGGGCTTCCGCGAGCGTCGCGCCCTGGCGCAGTCGCGCGATGACGCGCAGGCCGGGATGAAAGTCGCGCACCTGCAATGAAACATCATCCTGTAAGCCGATGGGCACGAAGACATCAACCGGCGAGTAGAACTTGAAGTTCGCCGGCAGGATGCCAATGACCGTGTAGTCTTTGCCGTTGATCGTCAGCGGCTTGTCGAGAATGTTAGCGTCGCCGCCAAAGCGCCGCTGCCAGAAGCCGTGGCTGAGCAGCACAACAGGGCCGGCGCCGCGCCTGTCGTCTTCGGCGCGCAGGTCGCGCCCCAACGCCGGACGCACGCCGAGCGTTGCCAGAAAGTCTGCGGAGATCAACCTGCCGGTGACGCGTTCGGGTTCGGCGCCACCCGTGATGTTAAAGGGCTGATGACGAAAGATCGCCATGCGCTCGAAGGCTTTCGACTCGCGCTGCCAGTCGAGGAAGTTCAGATAAGAAACCGACATCTGCTCGAACTGCGGCGACTTCTCGTAAACGCGCACCAGTTGTTCCGGCTGTGGATACGGCAGCGGCTTGATCAGCACCGCATTGATGACGCTAAAGATGGCCGTGTTAGCGCCAATGCCGAGCGTCAAGGCCAGCAGCGCGATGACCGTAACCATTCGCCCTTTGAGCAGCATCCGCACCGCGTAGCGCAGGTCTTTCGTTAGCGTCTCCATTTATCACCCCTCTCGATTGCGGATTGCGGAATGCGGATTATCGAACTTGTTCCTGAGTTTCATTTGATAACTTGCAGTCTCAAGTTCTGAAGAAAATCCGCGGTTCCAGATTCCGCATTCCGCATCCGAATCATTCGTAGCGCAAAGCCACCAGCGGGTCTACCTTGGTTGCTCGCCGCGCCGGGACGTAGCAGGCCAGCAGCGCGACCAGTGTAAGCAGGATCGCAATCGCGCTGAAAGTCAGCGGGTCTGTGGTGCTGGTGCCATAGAGCAGACTGGCCATCAGCCGCGTCAGCGCGAACGCCGCTGCCAGCCCGATGCCGACGCCGATGAGCGTCAGCTTCATGCCCTGGCCGATCACCAGCCGTAGCACGTCGCTTGAGCGCGCCCCCAGCGCAATGCGGACGCCGATCTCTTGCGCCCGCTGCGCCACCGTGTAGGAAAGCACGCCGTAGATACCGATCACCGCCAGTAACGCCGCGAGGCTGCCGAAGGCCGCCAGCAATAACATGCTGGCGCGGCGCGGCGCGACCGAGCGATTGAGTATCGTCGTCATGGTTTCGAGATTGGCGACCGCCAGCCCGCTATCAACCGCGGCGATCTGGCTACGGATAGCGCTCACGGCCCCCGCCGGGTCGGCCTGCGTGCGCACCGTCAGCGCCATCGTCCGCCAGGCGCTCTGCGCATGCGGCACGTAGACCAGGCCGCGCAAGTCGTCGTCGCGGCCATAGTAGCGCACGTCTTCGACGACGCCGACGATCTCGCGCAACTGGTTCTCATCGCGCCACGAGCGTATGCGTTTGCCGAGCGCGCTCTCGTCGCCGAACATGCGCCGCGCCAGCGTCTGGTTGATGATGATGACCGGAGTCGTGTTGATGCCGTCGTGTTCGTCAAAGTCGCGCCCGGCGATCAGCCGCATGCCGGTGGTCTTGAAGTAGCCGGGCGTGACGACATTCCATTGCGCGCTATAATCGGCGCTCGCCAGCGGCTCCGGCTGGCCTTCGACGAGGAACGAGCGCCCGAGGTAAAAACCACCACCGCCCAGCGGCAGGGCCGAGCTGGCGGCTGCCGATTCGACGCCGGGCGTGGCCTGGACGCTCGCGAGCAAGTCTCTGTAGAAAGCGGCAACGCGCGGGCGGTCGGGATAGCGGACGCTCGGCACATTCAGCTCCATTGTGAGTAAGCGCTCAGTCTTCAACCCCGGATCAACTTGTTGAACGCGCAGAAAGCTGCGAATCGTCAGGCCGGCGCCGATCAGCAAAACCAGCGACAGGGCAATCTCTGAAACGACCAGCGCGTTGCGCACAAAGCGACTGCGCGTGCCGCCCGTGGCGCTGCGCGATGATTCCTTGAGCGCTTGCTGAAGATCTGCGCGCGAAGATTGCAGCGCCGGAATCAATCCGCAGATGAGTGCCGTGCCCAGCGACGCCGTGATCGTGAACCACAGTACGCTAATGTCAATGTGAACTTGCGCCAGTCGCGGCGTGCCATTGGGGGCGACCGATTTCAACAGGTCTACGCCCCAGACGGCCAGCAGCAAACCTGCGCCGCCGCCGGCGACGGCCAGCATCAGGCTCTCGGTCAGCAGTTGCCGGATCAATCGACCGCGCCCCGCACCGAGCGCCAGGCGGATGGCCATCTCGCGCTCGCGCGCCGCCGCGCGCACCAGCAAGAGATTGGCGACGTTGACGCAGGCGATCAGCAGCACACAAGCGACAACGGCCAGCAGGATGAACAGCGAACGGCGCAACTGGTCGCCGACGACATAATCGCGCAGGTTGACAATGCGATTGCTCCAGCCTTGCCGCGATTCGGGAAACTCTTGTTCAAGGCGGGCGGCGATGCCGGCGAGCGCCGCGTTGACCTGCGCCGTCGGCACGTCCGCCTTTAGGCGCGCGATGCTGGAATAGATCATGTTGTCGCGCCGCAACTCGTCGGGGCCGGGATTCGCTCCGATGGCAAGCGGCACGATCACGTCACGGTCTTCGGGCCAGGTCGAATCCGGCGGCATGATGCCGACGACCGGATAGGGGCGGCCATTGAGATAGACCTTCTGATTGATAATGTTGGGGTCGCCGCCGAAGCGCCGCTGCCACAGACCATAGGTGATGATCACGGCGCGCGCCGGGCCGGGCGGGTTGTAATCGTCGTCGCCAAAGGTTCGCCCGATCATCGCCTCGCTGCCCATGACGGCGAAGTAATCTTGCGTGACCGCCGCCATCTGCACACGTTCCGGCTCGGCGTCATTGCTCGTCAGGTCGCCGGCGCTCAGCAGGTTGAGCGCGGCGACGTGCTCGAAGATGCCTTCGTTCTTCCAGTCCAGGTAATCGGCGTAGGTAACCGAAGAGCTATCAGAGCCGCGCGCCGGATTGACCGAAACCGGCACCACCAGCCGCTCGGCGTTTTTGTAAGGCAGCGGGCGCAGCAGAATGGCGTTGACGAAACTGAAGATCGTTGTGTTGGCGCCAATGCCGAGCGCCAACGTCAGTATGGCGACCAGACTGAAACCGGGCCGTTTCAACAGCATTCGCAAGCCATATCGCAAATCCTGCACGAGCATCTTCGCAACTCCTTTATTGATCTACCGACAAAGATAAAAATCCATCCTCCTAAGCCAAGTCGCGTGCCAGGGAAGCAGCGGCAGTAGGCAGTAGGCAGTAGGCAGTAGGCAGTAAGCGCGTCTGTGACTGATTAACTTTGGGAATTAGAGAGGTTGCCTTGCTCGTGAGGTGATGAAGAAATCGCCTGAGCGCGCGCCAAGGCGAGATCAACTGCCTACTGCCTACTGCCTGCTGCCTACTGATTTCTGTTCACTTCTGGGAATGCCAGTCCCAAAGGCGGGCGCGGAGGGTGGGACTAGGGGCTAGGGATTAGGGGCTAGGGGCTAGGGACTAGATTAAGAGAAAACCTGCGGCGGCAACCATCTCAGCGAATTTCTGGCCCTACCCTAGCCCATAATCCCTAGCCCCCTACTCGTAGCGCAACGCGATCATCGGGTCGACGCGGGTGGCGCGGCGGGCGGGAATGAAACAGGCTCCCAGAGCCACTCCCGCCAGTAGCAGAGAGATTGCGACGAAGGTGATGGCGTCGGTCGCGCTGGTGCCATACAACACCGCTGCCATCAGCCGCGTCAACAGAAAGGCCGCCGCCAGCCCGATGCCTAAACCGATGGCCGCCAGTTTCAGCCCATGACTCAGCATCAACCTGAGAATGTTGCCACGTGTCGCGCCGAGCGCCATGCGAATGCCAATCTCGCGCGTCCGCTGGCTGACGGAGTAAGCCGTGACGCCGTAGATGCCGACGCCCGCAAGCAGGAGCGCCAGCCCGCCGAAGCTCGCCAGCAATGTCGCCACGATGCGCACAGGAAAGAGCGAGAAGCTGAGGTGCTCGGCAAACGTCTTGACGTCATAAACCGGCAGCGTCGCATCCATCTCGCTGATCTTGCCGCGAATCGCGTTGGTGAGCGCCTGCGGGTCGCTGTTGGTGCGCACGACGAGCGTCGTCGACGAGTTGTAATATTGCGCCAGCGGCGAATAGACGAACGGCTGTGCCGGTTCGCCCATGCTCCAGTATTTGCCGTCGCGCGCAATGCCGGCGATTTGAATGAACGGCCCCTGAAGGCTTTCAAAGCTGAAGCGCTTGCCGATCACTTCATCAAGCGAATGGGCTTCGGGAAAGAAGCGTTGCGCGAAGGCTTCGTTGACCACTGACACGCGCGTCGTCTGCGGGGTGTCGGCATCGCTGAAATCGCGGCCCGCTAAGATAGGGATGCCCATCGTCTCGCAATACTTCGGCGCGACGCTGGCGACCATCGCGTTCGGCACGTCTACGCCGCGCACCGGCGCCTGGCCTTCGATGAAGATGCCATTGCTTGAATAGTCGACGCTCAGCGGGAAGAGGTCGGTGAGCGTCGCCGAGCGCACGCCGGGAACGCTCTCGACGCGCTCGATCAACTGCTTGTAAAACTGCTGACCGCGCCCCTTGTCGTAACCTTGCAAGCCGATATCGAAAGACATCTTCAGCCCGTTGTTGACTTCAAAGCCCGGATTCATGGTTTGCAGATGCGAAAGCGAGCGCAGCACCAGCCCGGCGGCGATCAATAAAACGAGCGACAGAGCGATCTGCGCGACTACCAGGCCGCTGCGCAAGCGCGAGCGCCGCGCCCCTGTCTGCAAGGTCGCTTCTTTGAGCGCCGGCACCAAGTCGGGGTTCGTCGCTTGCAATGCCGGCACCAGGCCAAAGACGATCCCTGTGATCAAAGAGATCAGCAGCGAAAAGGCCATCACCCGCCAGTCTACGTACAGCCCGATGTTGATCGGCACGTCGAGCGGCGGCTTGAAGGCGATAACCAGTTGGATGATCCATACGGCCAGCACCAGGCCGAGCACGCCGCCCATCAAAGCGAGCAGCGCGCTTTCGGTCAACAATTGGCGAACCAGCCGCCCGCGGCTTGCGCCCATCGCCAAACGGATAGCGATTTCGCGCCGCCTGCCGCTGGCGCGCGCCAGCAACAGGCTGGCGAGATTGGTGCAGGCGATCAGCAGCACCAGCGCCACAGTCACCATGAGAATGGCTGTGAAACTGACGAACGCGCCGCGAATTTTCGGGAGGATGAAGCCCGGCGGCATCAGTTGAATCGTTACGCCTTCGTCGGTGTTGGGATATTCTTTGCCGAGCTGCGAGGCCAGCACGTTGAGCGATGCTTCAGCCTGCTGCGGCGTCACGCCTGCCTTGAGCCGCCCGGTCGCAAAGATGTTATGCGTTTCGCGAGTGTCGAGCCAGGGGTGGCCGGGCTCGATCCATTCCTGCATCATCATCGGCGCCCAGATTTCCGGCGTGTAGATCATCTCGGAGCCGCTAAAACCTTCAGGCATGATGCCGATGATTTTGAAGGGGTGACCATTGATCAACACATCCTGACCGACGACCGCAGGGTCGCCGCCAAAGCGCCGCTGCCAGCAGCCGTGGCTGATTACCGCAACCGGCGAGGCGAGCCGCGCACGGTCATCGTCAGCGGTGAAGGTGCCCCCTTGCGCGGCATGAACGCCCAGCACCTCGAAATAATTGCCCGAAACCAGGTAGCCCCAGACGCGCTCGTTGTTGCCTTCGCGGCTCAAGCTCATGGGCGAGATGCGGGTGGCAAACAGCCCGTCGAGCGTGTCGTTGCGGTCGCGAAAGTCAATATATTGAGGATACGAAAAAGCCAGTATCCCATCGTTTTTGCCGATGGCCGACAACGCGTAGAGCTCATTGGGTCGCGTGACCGGAAATGGGCGCAGCAGGACGGTATTGACCAGGCTGAAGATGGCGGTGTTGGCGCCGATGCCAAGGGCCAGGGTGATAACGGCGACAAAGGTGAAGCCGGGCTGCTTGAGCAGCGTTCGCAGACTATAGCGCATGTCTTGCAACAGGGTTTGCATAATGCACCTCCAGTGAGTCTGTACGCAGGCGGCAAGGGAAAAGAGGCAGAAAAAAGGGGCTAGGGGCTAGGGACTGGGGACTAGGGTGAGGAGAAAACCTGCGGTGACCATCATCGCCGCGTAACTTCCGGCTCTAGCCCCTAGCCCCTAGCCCCTTACTCATAGCGCAACGCCACCATCGGGTCTACCCTGGTTGCTCGCCGCGCCGGCAGATAACTCGCCAGCAGCGCGACAGCGATGAGCAGCAAGGCGGTCAGCAGGAAGGTCGGCAAGTGAATGGCCTCGACGCTAAAAAGCAGGCTGGCCATCAGGCGAGTCAACATGGCGGCGGCAATCAAGCCAACCAGAACGCCGCCTGAAGTCAGCAGCAGCGCATGGCCGACAACCTGACGGAAGATGTCGCGCCCCCCGGCTCCTAACGCCATGCGGATGCCGATCTCGCGCGTCCGCTGGCTGACCGCATAGCTCATCACGCCATAGATGCCGATCATCGCCAGCAGCATGGCAAGCAGCGCGAACAGCCCGAGCAATCTCATGCTGAAACGGCGTGGCGCCAGCGATTCATCAAACAGCGATTCAAGCGTCCGCACGTTGGCCAGCGGCTGATCTTTGTCAATCGTCTGCACCTCGCGGCGGATCGCTGCCACCACGCTCTCGGGCTCGACCGTCGTCTTGACGATCATATCCATGGCGCGGCTTAAATTGGCCAGCCACTTCGGCGACATCTGCTGCCACGGGCGGTAGATGCCGGCGCGGCCTTCTTGCTCGATGGTCACGGGACGGACGTGGCGCACGACGCCGACGATTTCGCGCCACGGCCCATCGTCGCCGCCAAAGCGCAGCCGGTGGCCGATGACGCTGTTCAAAGGGGCGTTTGGAAAATGTCGCGCAACGAAAGCTTCATCCACCAGCACAACAGCAGGCGACATAGCGGTGTCATGCTCGGTCAACAACCGCCCGGCGAGCAAGCGTATGCCCATCGTGTCGTGATAATCTTCGCTGACCGATTGCAGGATCGCCGCCGGCCAGTCTTCTTGCCGCTTCGGCTCCGGCTGGCCTTCGATCCAGTAATCGCGCTCGCTGTTGCGCCCGAACGGAAAGCCGGTGGTGATGCTGACTCGCTCGACGCCGGGCAGCGACGTGACGCGGCTCATCGCCTCTTTGAGAAAGGCGGTGGTTTGCGCGGCTTCCGGGTACTTCGGATCGGGCAGCCGCAGCCTGAGCGTCAGCACCTTATGAGGGTCGAAGCCTGGGTCTACCTGCATCAACCGCTTGAAGCTGGTGAGCAATAGGCTGGCGCTGATCAGCAAGACGAGCGACAGGGCGATCTCTGCGACGACCAGCGCGCCGCGCAACCGCCGACTGCCGACGCCGCCCGACGCCGCGCGACTGCCTTCCTTGAGCGCGTCCTGTAGCTTGATCCGCGTGGTCTGCAATGCCGGCGCCATCCCAAAAATGATTCCTGTAATCAAAGTCACCAACAGCGTGAAGCTGAGCACGCGCGGATCGATGCTGACCTCTTCGAGCCGCGGCAGGCCGTCGGGATGAAATTTCAGCAGCAGATCGATGCCCCAGGCGGCTAATAACAAACCGAGCCCGCCGCCGGCGACGGCCAGCAGCAGACTTTCGGTCAGCAATTGCCGGATCAATCGCCAGCGGCCTGCGCCCAACGCCAGCCGCACGGCGATCTCTCTTCGCCTCGCCGTAGCGCGCGCCAACAGCAGGTTTGCGACATTGACGCAGGCAATCAGCAGCACAAAGGCGACGGCGGCCATGATAATCAGCAGCGCGGGGCGCAGGTCGCCGATGTAATCGTCGAGCAGCGAGCGCATGCCGGCGCTGTTGCCGGTATTCGATTCGGGGTGAGCTTCGGCCAGTTGCGCCGCAATCGTCTGCAACTCGGCACCCGCGCGCTCGCCGCTGATGCCGGCGCGCAGCCGCCCAATGACGGTCACCATGTGCGAATTGCGGTCGTGCATGTACTCTTGGTCGGCCAATATTCCGAGCGGCATACAGAAATCATTATTTGGATTGGCCGTGCCATAGAAATCGAATCCCGCAGGCAGGACGCCAACGACTGTCCAGCTTTCGCTGTTGTAGCGAATAGCGCGGCCAATGATGCCTTCGTCGCCACCGTAACGCCTCTGCCATAAGCCGTAGCCGATGACCATGACCCGTTCCGCGCCCGGGCGGTCTTCGGCCTCTGTGAAGAAGCGACCGATGTGCGGCTGGACGCCGAGCGTCGGGAAGAAGCTCGCCGTCACCAGGCGCCCGACAACGCGCTCTGGCTCGCCGTCGCCGGTCAGTATGCCGCCGGCAGGCATATGCGCCGCGACATTTTCAAAGAGGTTATTCTGCGCCCGCCAGTCGAGGTAGTCGGGATAGGCGACGGCCATCTGCGGCACTTCTTTAGAGGTCTCGAACAGAACGACCAGCCGCTCGGGTTGCGGGTACGGCAACGACCGCAGCAGCACGGCGTTGATGACCGAAAAGATCGCCGTGTTCGCGCCGATCCCTAAAGCCAGTGTGACGACGACGACTAAAGCGAAGCCGGGCTGCTTCCGCAGCATGCGCGCCGCATAGCGCAGGTCTTGCAGCAGAGTTTGCATAAAACCTCCAGGGAGTCAGAAGTCAGAATTCAGAAGACAGAATGGAAGAAGTCGGCGACAGCAAGTACACTTGTCGCGCCTTCCAAATTCATTCTGACTCCTGACTCCTGACTTCTGACTTCTGACTTCTATTCGTAGCGTAGTGCGATCATCGGATCAACTCGCGTGGCGCGTCGCGCCGGCAGGTAGCAGGCCGCGAGCGCCACCGCGACGAGCAACGCCGCCGCCATTACGAAGGCCAGCGGGTCGGTGGCGCTAACGCCGAACAGCAGGCTGCGCAGCCATCGCGTCAGCCCCAGTGATGCCAGCGTGCCCAACAGCAGCCCGCTCAGAATTAAGCGCAGGCCCTGGCCAATCAGCAAGCGCAGAACATCCGGCGGCTGCGCTCCAAGCGCCATGCGGATGCCGATCTCGCGCGTCCGCTGGCTGACCGCATAGCTCATCACGCTGTAGATGCCGACCGCAGCCAATAGTAAGGCGATGGCGGCAAACAATCCCAGCAGCCAGGTGTTGAAGCGGCGCGGCGCAACCAGCCGCCCCAGGTCTTTTTCGAGCAAAGCGACTTCGGCGACCGGCACGTTCGGGTTGATGGCTCGCACTTCGGCTTTGATGGCTTCGACCAGTCCGAGCGCATCGGCGCGCGCGCTGCGCACCGCCAGCGTCGCCCGCGGCAGCGGCGAGCGCCCGAACGGCGTGTAGATTTTGATTCGCCCAATCGCTTCAGAGCCGAAGTTATGCACGTTGCCCGCGACGCCGATGATCTCTATCGGCATGCGGCTGTCGTACTTGATGTGCTTGCCGATGGCATCGCCTTCGGGCCAGAACTGCCGCGCCAGGTGTTCATCAACCAACATGACCGGGGCACCGTCGGCAACCTCTTGCGGCGTGAAGTCGCGGCCCTGTTTGATGGGCACGCGCATCGTCTTGAAGTAGCCGGTGGTGACGATGTCCCAGTCTACGTTGATCAACTCGCCGGGGTTGATCTTCTGATACTCGCCGTTGATTTCTGGATTAATGTCATTCTGCCAGCCGGGCTCGAAGCCGGGCAGTTGGTTGACGACGCACGCCGATTCGACACCGGGCACGGCGCTGACGCGTTCGAGCAGTTGTGAATAAAACTCCTTCAACCGTGGGCGGCCCGGGTAGGCTTCGCGCGGCAGCAGTTGCATCGTCAGGACATTGTTGGCATCGAAGCCGGGGTCGGCGGCAAACATCCGCGTCAGGCTTTTGATCAGCAGGCCGGCACCGATCAACAGGATGACGGCGAGCGCCACTTCGGCGATGACAAAGGCGCTGCGGACGCGCCCACCGCGCCCATCGCTGGTCGAGTAGCCGCCGTCTTTCAACGTCTGTTGCAGGTCGGTTCGCGTGCCCTGCCAGGCGGGCGCGAGGCCGAAGATCAGGCCGGTCAGCAGCGCCAGTAGCAACGTGAAGGCGAGCACGCGCCAGCCGATGACGACGCCGGCCATGCGCGGCAAATCATCGGGCGCGAATCGAACGAGCAGGTCTACGCCCCAGACGGCCAGCAGCAAGCCGAGCGCGCCGCCGGCGAGCGCCATCAGCACGCTCTCTGTGAGCAACTGGCGCAGCACACGCCGGCGGCTGGCACCGAGCGCTGCGCGAATGGCCATCTCTTTCTGGCGGGTCGCCGCCCGCGCCAGCAGCAGGTTGGCGACGTTGGCGCAGGCGATCAGCAGCACGAAAGCGACTGCCGCGAGCAGCAGCAGCAACGACAGGCTCGCATCGCCGACGATGCTCTCTTGCAGCGTGACCATGCGAATCGTGTTGCCGCCATTAGCCATCGGATGTTCGCGAATCAATTCTTCTTCGACCGACTTCATCTCGGCGCGCGCCTGTTCGAGCGAAACGCCGGGATTGAGCCGCGCGACAACGAAACCGGCGACACGATTATCACGCTGGAACCAGCCGCCCGCCGGCTCGGCCACCTGTTCGGTCAGCACCCACAGCGCCGGCGGACCCTGGTGCTGAAATTCAGGCGGCATCACACCGATGACGGTGAAGGATTGATTGTCGAGCGTAATGCTCTGGCCGACCAGCGCCGGATCGCCGCCGAATTGTGATTGCCAGAAGTCGTGGCTCAGCACGGCGACGTGGGGCGCTCCGAAGCGGTCTTCTTCGGTAGAGAAGTCGCGCCCGAGCATTGGCGTGGCGCGCATCACGCGAAAGTAATCCGCCGTCACCAGCCGCGCGTTGATCGCCTGAGCGTCGCCGCTGCCGGTCATCGTCATCAGCCAGCCACGGATTGCCGCCATCGCTTCAAACGACCGGCTGCGCGATTGCCAGTCGAGAAAGTTCGGGTACGAAACCCAGCGCGCCGCGATCTCTTCGTGCCGTTCCGCGAGCCAGATCAGCCGGTCGGCTTCTGCGTAGGGTAGTGGGCGCAGCAGCACGGCGTTGACTACTGAAAAGATCGCCGTATTGGCGCCGATGCCGATAGCGAGTGTGAGAACGGCTACAAGTGTGAAGCCGGGCTGGCGGCACAGCATTCGCACGCCGTAGCGCAGGTCTTGCAACAAGGTTTGCATAAGTACCCTCTGCCGGGAATTCAGGCAACCGGGCGCTCCGTTAGGAGCGCAATGTTTATAGTGATCGAGTCGGTTTGTTTTCAAGCCCCATAGGGGCGCAATGTTGACATTCCGCTCCTACGGAGCTTGATTCTTTTTCACGCCGGTTACTATAAACATCGCGTCCCTACGGGACTGAGAACGACTTTCTGCTACTCGTACCTGAGTGCAATCATCGGATCAACTCGCGTGGCGCGTCGCGCCGGCAGGTAGCAGGCCACGAGCGCGACGCCGCCAAGCAGCAAAGCAATGAGCGCGAAGGTCAACGGGTCACTGGCGCTGACGCCGAACAACAGGCTCGCCATCAAGCGCGTCAACGCCCATGCGCCAACCACGCCGACCACGACGCCCGCCGCCGCCAACAGCATGCCTTGACGAATGACCATGCTCAGCACGTCACCGGGCCGCGCCCCCAGCGCCATGCGCACGCCGATCTCATGTGTGCGCTGCGTCACCGCGTACGACATGACGCCGTAGATGCCGACCGCCGCCAGCACCAGGGCGATGCCGGCAAACAGTCCGAGCAGCAACAGGCTGAACTTGGCTGCCAAGAGCGCCCGGTCGAGCAGCTCGCTCATGTTGCGTACATTACTGATGGGCTGGTCGGGGTCGAGCGCCTGCACCTGTTCGCGAATGGCTGCGGCCAAGGCTTCCGGCTTGCCTTCGGTCTCGACGGCGAGCATCAGCGTGTTGGTATAACCTTCGCGCCGGTACTGGTGCAGCGGCGCGTAGACATAGGCAGCAGTCGGCAGGTTAAGACTGCCACCTTTGACATCGGCGACCACGCCGACGATCAAGCGGCGAACGAAGCGGTTATCCGGCGTCTGTGCGTCGGCAGGCAATAGATGCTCAGGCGGCCCCATCCAGATCGTCTTGCCGACAGGGTCTTCGCCGGGAAAGAAGCGCCGCGCCACCGTTTCGTTGATGATGGCGACCGGCTGCCCCTTCTCGTCATCCTGCGGCGTAAAGGCGCGCCCCTGGTCTATGCTGATGCCAAAGGTGCGAAAGTAATTCGGGCTGATCAAAGCGAAGCGCACGACCGGGACTTGATCGAGCGAAGGCGGCGCCGGGCGACCTTCGACGCTCATGAGCTTACCCCAGCCCGAGCCAGCGCCGAGCGGCAGGATCGAGCCGGCGGTGACGCTCTTGACACCGGGTAAAGCTTCGACGCGGGTGAGCAACTGGTCAAAGAAGGTCAGACCCGCCGGCTGGCGCGGATCGTTGCCGCTCCGGGGCACTGCGTACTTGGCGTCGGGCAGCGCGATTCGCATGGTCAGAACATTGCGGGCGCTGAAGCCGACATCCACCTGCCGCAGCTTGATGAAGCTGCGCATCATCAGACCGGCGCCGATCAACAGCACCAGCGCCAGCGCCACTTCAACGACCACCAGCAGACGCCGCAATCGTCCTTGTCGGCTGCCGCCCGCGCCGCTGCGCCCGCCTTCGTTGAGCGCCGCCTGCACGTCGGCCTTGACGGCTTGTAATGCAGGTAACAAACCGGCGAGCAGGACAGTGAACAGCGCGACGGCCAGCGTGAAGCCGAGCACGCGCCCGTTGACCGCGATTGAGTTGTAGCGCGGCAGCGAATTGGGCAGCAGCGCCGACAGCAGATCGATGCCCCACAGCGCCAGCAAGACGCCGAGACCGGCGCCGATCAAGCTGAACGGCAAACACTCAATCACCATTTGACGGATGATGCGCGCACGGCTCGCGCCGAGGCTGGCGCGGATCGCCAACTCGCGCTCGCGCGCCGCCGCTCGCGCCAGCATCAAGTTGGCGACGTTGACACAGGCGACCAGCAACACGAAAGCGACCGCCCCCAACAGCACCAACAACGCTGTCCGCGAATCGCCGGTGAGCTGTTCTTGCGCCGCCACGACCTGCGCGCCTATGCCTTTGTTTTCAGCGTGGGCTTCCTCGATCTGGTGGGCGATGGCGCTCATCTGTTCTTGCGCCTGCGCCGTGGTGACGCCCGGCTTGAGCCGCCCGACAATCATGGCGAAGTGATTGTCGCGGGTGTCGAAGCTGTCGCCGGACGCAAAAGCGATGGGCCTCCACATCTCGACTTCGGGCAGGTTGTCGAAAAACGGCATGCCTCGCGGCATGACTCCGGCGACCGTGAAGCCTTCGCCGCCAATCTTGATCTCGCGCCCGACGATGCCGGGATCGCCGGCGAAACGCCGCTGCCACAGCCCATAGCTGAGCAGGACGACGCGGTGCCGCCCATACTGATCTTCTTCGGGCATAAAGCCGCGCCCAAGCGCCGGCGTGACTTTCAACACATCGAACAGGTTCGGCGTGATGTAGGCGCCCTGCACGCGCTCCGGCTCGCTGCCCGTTGAAGAAAGGCTGAGGTCGCCGTAGTAAAAAGCGCCGAGCCCTTCGAGCGTGTCGTTGCGGTCGCGCCAGTCGCGGTAATCCGGCATCGAGCTGCCCGAAGTCGGCACCCCCTGGCCGACCATCGTCGACCAAAGGAAGACCAGCCGGTCGGCCTGCGGGTAGGGCAATGGGCGCAGCAAGACCGCATCCACAACGCTGAAGATGGCGGTGTTGGCGCCAATGCCCAAAGCCAGTGTGATGATGGCTACAAACGTGAAGCCGGGCCGCTTCAGCAACAGCCGCAGCCCATAACGCAGGTCTTGAATGATCGTGTGCATAAGTCCTCCAGGAGGGACTAGGGACTAGGGGCTTGGGGCTTGGGCCGGAAGTTATGCCGAGATGGGAAGCCACCGCAGCTTTCTCCTCACCCTAGTCCCTAGTCCCTAGCCCCTAGTCCCTTACTCGTAGCGCAGCGCCACCATCGGGTCAGTTCGGGCGGCGCGGCGTGCCGGCACGTAGCACGCCAGCAGGGCCACCAGCATCAGCAGCAAGGCGATGCCGATGAAGACCAGCGGGTCAGTCGGCGCGACGCCGAACAGTAGGCTCGCCATCAGCCGCGTTAGTGCCAGAGCCGCCCCTAACCCGATGCCAATGCCCGCGAGCGCCATCCGCATTCCCTGCCCGATGACGATCCGCAGCACCTTGCCTGTCTGTGCGCCGAGCGCGATGCGGATGCCGATCTCATGCGTGCGCTGCGCGACCAGATAAGCCATGACGCCATAGATGCCGACCGCCGCCAGTGTCAGCGCAGTCAGGGCGAACAGGCCGACCAGCAGCAATGTGAAGCGCTGCCCGGCGAGTGCCGCACCGGCCACTTGATCCAGCGCCTTGACGTCCGACACGGCCAGGTCTTTGTCGAGGGCCGCGACCTCGCGGCGCACGCTGTCGGCGAGCCCCAGCGGCTTGCCGTTCGTACGGATGGCGAGAAACATCTCCCTGGCCGCCATCTGCGCGTGCAGCCAGTAGAAGGCCGGGTGCGCTTCGGGCGAATCGGGGAAATCCTTCACATCGCCGACGATGCCGACGACCGACATCCAGTCGTCCTCCTTCGGCTTGTCGGCAAACGTGATACGCTTGCCGACCGCCGCTTCGCCGGGCCAGTAGCGCTGCGCCATGCTCTCGTTAATCAGGATGACTATAGGCTTGCCGCGGACATCGTTGGCGTCGAACCAGCGGCCAGCGACCAGCGGCACGCCTACGGTGTGGAAGTATTCAGGCGTTACGAAATGAAAGCGCGCCTCCGGCCCCTGCTCGGGCGGAAAGGTCTTGCCCTCGATGTCGAAGCCGGCGTTCTCGTCGTACCCGCTCCAGGGCAGGTCAGAGCTTGCGCCCACGCCTTCGACCCCCGGCAAGGCGGCGACGCGCTCGATCAGCGACTTGTAAAAGGCGACCGTCGGTTCGCTTTTTGGGTAACGCGCCAGGGGCAGGGTAAGCTTCATCGTCAGCACGCCTTCGGGGTTGAAACCAGGATCGATCTGTTGAAGCTTCACAAAGCTGCGCAGCAAGAGGCCCGCGCCAACCATCAGGATGAGCGCCAGCGCCACCTCTGCCGCCACCAGCACGTTGCGCAAGCGGCGCTGGCGTGCGCCGCCCGTGCCGCCGCGACCGCCTTCTTTGAGTAGCTCGTTGAGGTTCAGCTTCGCGCCCTGCCACGCCGGCACCAGCCCGAACAGCAGTCCGGTCAATAGCGTCACGGCGAGGGTGAAGCCGAGGATTTGCCAATCCATCTTCACCGCCTGAAGGCGAGGCAGTTGTGAGGGGCCGAGCGCAATGAGCGCATCAATCAGCCAGCCCGCCAGCAACAACCCGGCAGCGCCGCCAAGCACGGCGATCAGCAGGCTCTCGGTCAACAGTTGTCGCACCAGCCGCATTCGCCCGGCACCCAGCGACGCACGCACAGCCATCTCGCGCTCGCGCGTCGTGGCGCGTGCCAGCATGAGATTAGCGACGTTGACGCAGGCGATCAGCAGCACGAAAGCGACCGCGCCCAGCAACACCAGCAGCGTTGTGCGCGCCCGCCCGACGATCTCCTGGTGCAGCGGGCGGACACGGATCTGCCAGCCGGAGTTGGTGTTTGGATATTGCTCGGCCAGCCGCCCGGCAATGACGTTGAAATCCGCCTCGGCTTGATCGCTGGTCACGCCCGCTTTCATGCGCCCGACGGTATTGGTGAAATGGGCGAAGCGCGGTGATTTCGTGCTCAACTCCATTGGCCACCATACGTCAACGCTCTCGCCGTGTGGCGTCGAGCGATAATCGCCGCCGACGTGCTGGACGCCGGGCGGCATCACGCCGACGACGGTGAACGGCTCGCCCGACAGCGGCACGACCTGGCCGATGACGTTCGGGTCAGAGCCGAAGCGCCGCTGCCACAGGCCGTGGCTTAGGATGACCGCGTGGGTGTTGTCGGGAGCTTCGTCGGCGCGGCTGAACTCGCGGCCCAGCAGCGGCTGAAAACCCAGAGTCGCAAAGAAATCCGCCGACACCCGCATGCCTGACAACTGTTCGGGCCGGTCGCCAAGCGCGAGTTCAAGGTCGTTGCGCGTGTAGAGGGCGAGGTTTTCAAGCGTCGTGTTCTGGTCGCGATAATCCAGGAAGTTGCCAGGCGCCATAGGGAATCTAGGCTGCGTGCGGCTGCTCTCGAAAACCCGCACCAGTTGTTCTGGATGCGGGTACGGGAGCGGCTTGAGCAATACGCCATTGACGACCGAGAAGATCGCCGTGTTGGCGCCAATGCCCAAAGCCAGTGTGATGATGGCTACAAATGTGAAGCCGGGCCGCTTCAGCAACAGCCGCAGCCCATAACGCAGGTCTTGAATGATCGTGTGCATAAATCCTCCAGGAGGGGCTAGGGAGTAGGGGCTTGGGGCTAGGGCCGGAGGTTAAGCCGAGATGGGAAGCCACCGCAGCTTTTCTCCTCACCCTAGTCCCTAGTCCCTAGCCCCCTAGTCCCTCACTCGTAGCGCAGCGCCACCATCGGGTCAGTGCGGGCGGCGCGGCGTGCGGGCACGAAACTGGCCACCAGAGCCACTCCTGCCAGAAACAGAGCGACCGCGGCGAAGGTCACTGTATCGGTAGCGCTGACGCCGAACAACAGGCTGGACAGGTAGCGAGTCAGCAGCAATGACGCCAGCAAGCCGCCACCGATGCCGGCGGCGGTCAACCTTAGCCCTTGCCCCATCACCATGCGCAGCACATCGCCCGAGCGCGCGCCCAATGCCATGCGGATGCCGATCTCGTGTGTGCGCTGCGTCACCGTGTAGCTCATCACGCCGTAGATGCCCGACGCCGACAAAACCAGCGCGATGATCCCGAACACGCCAAGCAGGATGAGATTGAAGCGCGGCTGCGTCACCGCCTCGCCGACGATGTTGTCCATCGTCCGCAGGTCCGACACCGGCTGCGCCTTGTCAACTTCCTGCGCCGCCTCGCGCACGCTCGCCGCGATGGTCGCCGGCTCGATGGTCGTGCGGATGACCATCGACATGGTTGCGAAAGGGTCTTGCAAGGCGCAGGTGTAAATCTCAGGCACCGGCGCTTCCTGCAACTCCAGGCTGCGAACGTTGGCGGCGACGCCGACGATCTCCATCCAGATCGGCTGATTGCGGCTGTCTGTGCCGCCCATGTTGACGCGCTTGCCAACCGGGTTCTCGCCGGCGAAGTCCTTGTCAGCGGCAGCCTGGTTGATCATTACCACCAGCGGTACCGAAAAATTGTCGCGGCTGTCAAAGCCGCGGCCTTGCAAGATGGGAATGTTTAAGGCGCGGAAGTAGGCGGGATTGACCGAGCGATAATTGACACTCGGCCACTGATCGATGGGCAGCGGCGCTCGGCCTTCGACGCGAAAAGCAGAGGTCGGCCCTTTTTCGAGCGGCAGCGTGTTGATCAAGCCGACCTCTTGAACGCCGGGCACCGCCCGCAGTCGCTCTTCGACCTGCTGGAAGTAAGCAGCGTACTGCGGGTCTTGCCTAAAGTTCATCCCCGATGGGCTGAGCCGCAGGGTCAATACCTGTTGCGCATTGAATCCGGTGTCAACCGCTTGCAAGCGCATGAAGCTGCGGAAGAGCAGGCCCGCGCCGACCAGCAGCACCAGCGAAAGAGTGACTTCAGCGACGACGAAGAGACCGCGCAAGCGATTGCACCCACCGGTCGAGCCGCGGGCGCTGTCCTTGAGCGACTCTTGCAGGTTGACCCGCGAGACCTGCCATGCCGGCGCGAAGCCGAAGACGATGCCGGTGATCATAGACACCAGCAGTGTGAAGCCGAGCACCGAGAAGTCCAGGTTGATGTCGGCGAGGCGCGGGAAGTCTTTCGGCAGCAGCCGCGTCAGCAGGTCAACGCCCCACAGCGCCAGCAGCAGGCCGAGCGCCCCGCCGGCGAGCGCCAGGATCAGGCTCTCCGTGAGCAGTTGCCTGAGGATGCGCCCACGCGATGCGCCCATCGCTGTGCGGATAGCAATCTCTTTCTGCCGCGCCGTCGCCCGCACCAGCATCAGGTTCGCCACATTCGCGCAGGCGATCAACAGGACGAAGCCGACGGCGCCAAGCAGCAGCCATAAGACGGTGCTGGTGTCGCCGACCAGGTTCGTGTGCAGCGTGTCAACGCGGTCAAAGCGATTGTTATTGGATTCGGGATACTGCTCGCGCAGCCGCGCGATGATGCTCTCCATCTCGGTCCTCGCTTGTCCGAGCGAGACGCCGGGCTTGAGCAGCGCCACCGTGCTGAGGAAGCCGAAGCCGCGCGCACGGTTGACATCCATCGCCTCGCTGAGCGTCGGCACAAGCTTGAATGGCGGCACCCAGGCGTCGGTCTTGTTGGGGTACTGAAACCCTGCGGGCGCAATGCCTGCGACCGCGTAGCTGCGGCCATCGAGCAGGATGTTGCGCCCAACAATCTCCGGGTCACCGCCGAAGCGCCGCTGCCACAGCCCGTGACTGATGACGATGATTGCCGGGTGGCCGGCCTGCTCGTCTTCAGCGATGAACAGCCGCCCACGCTCTGGCTGTATGCCGAAAACGTCGAAGAAATCGGCGGACGTCATCGCCAGGTTGATGCGCTCGGCTTCGTTATCGCCGGCGAGGTTTGCGGGGCGCTGAAGGATCGCCGACAGATGCTCGAAAACCGTGTTCTGATTGCGCCAGTCAACAAAGTTCGCCGGCGTCACCTGGACACGCTTGCCCTCTTTGCTGATCTCTTGAATGACGACGATGCGCTGGGCATCGCGGTAAGGCAGCGGGCGGAGCAGCACGGCATTGACGACCGAGAAGATCGCCGTGTTGGCGCCGATGCCTAAAGCGAGTGTAATGATTGCCACTAATGCAAAGCCCGGCTGCTTGAGCAGCAGGCGCAGGCCATAGCGCAGGTCTTGAATGATCGTTTGCATAAAACCTCCATTGAGGGGTTAGGGACTAGGGGCTAGGGACGAGGGCGGAAGTGACGCGGCGATGATGGTCACCGCCGGTTTCTCCTCACCCTAGCCCCTAGTCCCTAGCCCCTAGTCTCTTACTCGTATCTAAGCGCCACCATCGGATCGACTTTCGTTGCCCGGCGTGCCGGGATGTAGCAGGCCAGCAGCGCCACCAGTGTGAGCAACACGGCGATGCCGGCAAAAATCAGTGGGTCGTTGACGCTTGTGTTGAACAGCAGCGTTGCCATCAGTCGCGTCAGCAATAACGCCGCAATCAAGCCGCTGCCGACGCCAATCAATGCCAGCTTGATGCCTTGACCAGCGATCAGTTTCAGCACGTCGCCCGACTGTGCGCCCAAAGCGACACGCAGGCCGATCTCGTGCGTTCGCATCGTCACAGTGTAAGCCATCACGCCGTAGAGCCCGACGGCAGCCAGCAACAATGCTACTGCCGCGAAGACGCCAAACAGGATGGTGTAAAGGCGAGGCTGCCAGACCGACTGCGCCTCGACCTCGTCCATCGTCCTGACGTGGGTGATGGGCAAGTCTGGATCAAGCGCGTGAATCTGCGCGCGCGCCGGCTCGACCAGGCTCTCAGGTTTTGAGGTCGAGCGCAGCGTGATGTACATTCTGCCGACAGGGACTTCGACGTGCGGCAGGTAGACGCTGTTGCGCGTCGTCGCTTCCAAACGCTCGTGGCGCACCGCACCGACGACGCCGACAATCGTGTGCCAGGGCTCGTTGTCTTCCGGCGGCCCGAAGCGTATGCGCTTACCGACGGCGCTTTCATTCGGCCAGTACTGGCGCGCCAGCCGCTCATCAACAATAGTGATTTTCGGGCCATCCGTCGTGTCGGCGTCGGTGAAATCGCGGCCTTCGAGGATGGGGATGCCGAGGGCGCGGAAATAACCCGGCGTAACCACGTTGTGCTGAATGAAAGGCGCCTGGCCGACCGAAAGGATCGGAAAGCCTTCGACCGTCAGGCTGCGGCCCCAGTTGTTGCCGCTGAGCGGCAGAGTCGAAATCGCTGCGGCGCTCTCGACGCCGGGCTGCGCCCGCAATCGCTCCATCAACTGCCGAAAATAATCGCTGCGCCGCGGCCCGCCGTTGTACTTGCTTTGCGGCAGGTTGATGCGCATGGTCATGACGCCTGCCGGATTGAAGCCGGCGTCAACGTGTTGCAATCGAAGGAAGCTGCGCATCATCAATCCGGCGCCTACAAGCAGCACCAGCGACAGGGCGATCTCGGCAACCACCATCAAGCTGCGCGAGCGCTGGCGGCCCGCACCGGCGGAGCTGCGGCCTCCTTCCTTGAGCGTTTCGTTGAGATTGATTCTCGATGCGTGCAGCGCCGGCAGAATGCCAAAGACCAGGCCGGTCAATAAAGCGACGCCGAGCGTGAAGCCGAGCACGCGCCAGTCGAGTTCGAACTTCATCCAGAACGGCAGCTTGATGGGGATAGCCGCAAGCAACAGGTCGAGGCCCCAGACGGCCAGCAGCAAGCCGAGCGCGCCACCCAATCCGGCGAGCAAGACGCTCTCGGTCAGCAGTTGTCGAACGATGCGCCAGCGCGAAGCGCCGAGCGCCGCGCGGATGGCGACCTCTTTCTGTCTCGTCGTCGCTCGTACCAGCATCAGGTTGGCGACGTTGGCGCAAGCGATCAACAAGACACAACCGACGACGCTGAGCAGGATCACTAACGCCTGGCGATAATCGCCCGTCAGCGCGTCGTGCATGCCGGTGACGCTGACGCCCAGCCCTTCGTTGGTCACAGGGTTCTGCTGCTCGATGCGCTCGGCAATGTCATTCATCTCAGCGCGTGCTTGCTCCAGGCTCATGCCGTCTTTCAGGCGAGCGATGGCGCCCAGGCCATGATCGTTGCGCGTATACATTTGCGTGTTGAGGGCGAGCGGCACCCAGAATTCGGCAACCTCAGGGAAGCGGAAGCCCTCCGGCATGATGCCGATGACGGTGCGCGGGCGGCTATTCATAATCAACGTCTGACCGATGATGCCGGGCTCGCCGCCGAAGCGTCGCTGCCACAGGCCATAGCTGAGAATCACCACGGTGTCGGTATTCGGGCGGTCTTCTTCGGCGGTGAAAGTCCGTCCCAGCAGCGGCGACACGCGCAGGATTTCAAACAGCCCCTGCGAGCCCTCTGCTCCCTGAATCTGCTCGGGCTCGCCGCTTCCCGTAAGCGCCAGGCTGACAGTGTCGTAAGCCGCGACGTCTTCGAAGACGCGATTCTGCTCGCGCCAGTCAAGAAAGTTCGGGAACGACACGCCCATCGAAGTGACGCCGCGCTTGAGCGCGGTTTCGTCGAGCGCCACCAGCCGCTCGGGCTGCGGGTAGGGCAGCGAGCGCAGCAGGATGCCATTGACGAAGCTGAAGATGGTCGTGTTGGCGCCGATCCCTAATGCCAGGGTGATGACGGCGACCAGCGTAAAGCCGGGCCGCTTCAACAGCATACGCGCGCCGTAGCGAATGTCTTGCAGTAGAGTTTGCATAAAACCTCCCGGGAGTCAGGAGTCAGGAGTCAGAAGACAGAATGGAAGAGGAAGTCAGCTGCCGCCGCCGCTTCTATTCAATCTCTTAGACTCCCCTTCCTTATTCATTCTGACTTCTGGCTCCTGGCTCCTAACTTCTATTCGTAGCGCAGCGCGATCATCGGGTCGACGCGGGTGGCGCGGCGCGCAGGGATGTAGCAGGCCAGTAGCGCCACGCCTGCGAGCAGCGAGGCGATGGCGGCAAAGGCCAGCGGGTCGGTGGCGCTCGTGCCATAAAGCAGGCTCGCCATCAGCCGCGTCAGCGCGAAAGATGCCGCCAGTCCGACCGCCACACCGATCAGCACCATGCCCATCCCCTGTCGCAAGATCATCCCCAGGATGTCGCCCGCCCGCGCCCCTAACGCCATGCGAATGCCGATCTCCTGGGTGCGCTGGCCGACCGTGTAACTGACGACGCCGTACAATCCAACGGCGGTGATCGTCAGCGCCAACCCCGCGAAGATGCCCATCAACAGCATCAGGAATCGCTTGTCGGCGACGTTACGCGATAGCAGGAATTCTTCGCTGCGGATTTTCCAGACCGGCTGATCTTTGTCCACCTTCCAGATCGCTTCGCGCACCGACTGTGACAGGCTCATCGGCTCAACACTGGTGCGCACCACAACCGTCGCGAAGATGCCGGGGAACTGGCTGTAGCAGTCGTAAACTTGCGGCTGCTGTTCTTCGCTCAGGTAGTAATGCCGCGCATCGCCGACGACGCCGACGACGGTGCCGAGCGTGCCGTCAGCGAGCAGCTTGATCTGCTTGCCGAGGGGGTCCTGGTCGGGCCAGAAGCGCTGCGCCATCGTCTGATTGATGACCAGAACAGTTGGCGTGCTCAACTGGTCGCGGCTGTCGAAGAGGCGGCCTTTGATAAAAGGCAGGCCGATGGTGTCGAAGTAGCTGGGCGTCGCCGTATTCCACAAGACTTGCGGTTCCTGACCCTTGGGCGGCGCATCGCGGTCGGGCAGGCTGATGCGCACCGTCTGGCCGTTGCCGCTGAAGGGGATGCCACGCGCTAACGCCGCGGACTCGACGCCGGGCACTTCTCGCAAGTGCTCGACGACCTGGCGGTGGAACTCCCACTGCGCTTCGGGCTTGGGGTACTTGTTGCGCGGCATGCGGTATTCGAGCGTCAGCAGATTGGCGGGCTTGAAGCCTGGGTCTACCTGAAGCAGTCTATAAAAGCTCTTTATGAGCAGCGCGCCGCCGACCAGCAACACCAGCGATAAGGCTACCTGCACGACGACAAAGACGCTGCGCGCCCGCCGCGCCCCCGCGCCTTCGCTGCCGGCCCGCCCGCCTTCTTTGAGCGCCGTGTGCAGATCGATGCGCGACAGTTGCAACGCCGGAGCGAGGCCGAACAGGATGCCTGTGAGGATGGACGCTCCGAGCGAGAACAGCAACACGCGGGTGTCGAGCTTTACGGCATTCGACGGCAGCACACCGGGATTGACCGCCAGCAATCCATCGATTCCCCAGGCGGCGATGAAGAGTCCAAGACCGCCGCCGAGAAAGGCCAGCAGCGTCGTCTCGGTCAACAACTGCCGAATCAATCGCCAGCGTCCCGCCCCCAGCGCGGCGCGCAGGGCGAATTCTTTGAGCCGCGCCGCGCCGCGCGCCAGTGTCAGGTTGGCAAGGTTGGCGCAAGCAATCAACAGGATGATGCCGACCGCCGCAAACAACACCAGCAGGATCGGGCGAATGCCTTGCACCATCAGCTCGCTGAGCATCTCGCCTTTAGCGCTGCGTCCGGCATTGTTATCCGGGTATGCCTGCTCCATCTGCGCGGCGATGGTTCGGGCTTCGGCCTGCATTGATTCAAGCGATACGTTCGGCTTGAGGTGGCCGATGCCGAAGAGGAAGCGCGCGTCGCGCTGGGCGCTATAGCCGGGAAAACGCTGCGCCGTCATCCAGACTTCGACCTCGGCGTCCATCGGCTGCTGAAAGGCGCTGGTGACGACGCCGACGACGCTGTAGGGCTCGCCGTTGAGGATGACTTTTTTGCCTGTCAGGTCGGGGTCAGAGTTCAGGTGGCGCTGCCAGAAGCCTTCATTGACGACGGCGACGCGGTCAGCGCCCGGCTGATCTTCGCCGCGCATAAAAGTTCGCCCAATGACCGGCGAGAGGTTGAAGACCTCGAAGAAATTCGCCGACACAAAGCCGCCGCGCACGCGCTCCGGCTGATCCTGGCCGGTCAGGTTGACGCTCTGCGATTGAAAGGCGGCAAAGTCATCGAGCGTCGTCAACTGCGCGGCGAAGTCTTGCGCTTCGGGGAGCGAGATCACGTCGCGGTTGCCCTTAGCATCTGCCGCGAACAGCATCACGAGCTGCCGCGAGTTGTGATAGGGCAGGGCTCTGAGCAGCACGGCGTTGATGACGGAAAAGATTGCCGTGTTGGCGCCGATACCAAGCGCCAGTGTAATGATGGCCACGAATGTGAAACCGGGTCGCTTCAGCAGCATGCGCGCGCCGTAGCGAATGTCTTGCATGATTGTTTGCATAAGTACCCTCCGGGAGGGGCTAGGGATTAGGGGCTAGGGGCTAGGGAAAGACGCCATATCTATTGCACTTGTCCCTGATCCCTAGTCCCCAGTCCCTAGCCCCTAGTCCCTTACTCGTATCTGAGCGCGATCATCGGATCGACGCGAGTGGCGCGGCGTGCCGGGACATAGCAGGCCAGTAGCGCCACCGCCGTCAAAATGATGGGCACGGCGGCGAAGATCGTCAGATCATTTGCCGAGACTTCAAACAGCAGGCTCGCCATCGCCTTCATCATGAACCACGCGCCGAGCGTGCCGATGCCGAGCCCTGTGACGGTCAGCCCCATGCCGTGGCGGATGACCATCTTCAACACGTCCGTAGGCCGCGCCCCCAATGCCATGCGGATGCCGATCTCGCGCGTGCGTTGCGTCACCGTGTAGCTCATCACGCCGTAGATGCCGACGCCCGCAAGCAAGAGGGCGATGCCGGCGAAGACAGACATCAGCGCCCCTGAAAAGCTGAAGCCCATCGTCGATTGCGTGCGCGCTTGCTGCATGGTCTGGACTTCAAAGACCGGCTGGTCTTTGTCAATGGCCTGGACTTCGGCGCGGATGGCCGGCGTCAGCGCTAATGGCTCGCCGCTGGTGTGCGCCACCAGCACCATCGAAGACCACGGGTCTTGCGCTAGCGGGAAGTAATACTCCGGAGTCACGGCGATGTTCAGCTCGAACTTGATATCGCCAATGATGCCGACAACCGTGGCCCAGGGATTTTCGGCAATCGGCCCCTCCAGGCGAAAGCGTTTGCCGATGGCATCGCCTGCGGGCCAGTGCTGCCGCGCCATCGTTTCGTTAATGATCGCGACCGGCGGCGCGCTGGCGGTGTCCTGCTCGGTGAAGCCGCGTCCGTTGAGCAGCCGTATGCCCATCGCCTTAAAGTAATCCGGCGTACAGACGCGGTAACGTCCGATCAGTTCCTGGCCGGGCGGCGGCGCGGGCAAGCCTTCGACGAGAAAGCTGTCCGACGAGTTGCTACCGCCGAGCGGTATGTAATTGGTCAGGCCGACGGTTTCGACTCCGGGCAGGGTGGCGACTTGCCGACTTAACTGCTCGTAAAACGCGCGCCGCTGTGCCGCGTCGGCGTACTTGGCGCGCGGCAGCGTCATCCTCAGGGTCAGCACGTTGTCACCGTTAAAGCCGGGATTGGTTTTCAGAATTTGCCAGAAGCTCTTGACCATCAAGCCGGCGCCTACGAGCAGCACGAGCGCCAGCGCCACTTCGGCAATCACCAGCGCGCTGCGCAGGCGATGATGGCCGCTCGCGGTCGTCTTGCCGCTGCCTTCTTTGAGCATTTCATTCAAATCCGGCTTCGACGCTTGCAACGCCGGCGCCAGCCCGAAGAGGATGCCGACGGCAATCGAAAGCCCCAGCGTGTAAGCCAGCACCGTCAGGTTGATGCTGATGTTTTTCCAGCCGATGATATAGCGCACCGTTTCGCCCGGCATGGCGGCTTTCAGCGTGTCCACGCCCCATAGCGCCAGCAGGATGCCTGCGGTGCCGCCCAAGATTGAGAGAATGACGCTCTCGGTCATCAACTGCCGCATGATGCGCCAGCGGCTCGCGCCTAAGGCTAAACGGACGGCGATCTCTTTGCTGCGCGAGGCGGCGCGCGCCATCGTCAGGTTGGCGACGTTGGCGCAGGCGATCAACAAGACAAAGCCGACCGCCAGCAGCGACACCAGCAGCGCCGCTTGATAGATTCGCACCGTGTCGTCCAACAAGGTGTAGACCGTGACGCCGCGCCCGGTGTTGGTCTGTGGGTTTTGTTCCGCGAGGCGTCCGGCAATCGCGTCCATGTCGGCCTGCGCCTGCAAGAGCGAGACGCCGTCTTTCAATCGCGCCACAGTGAGATTGCCGTGGCTTTGCCGGTTGCCCGCCAGTTGCGGCGTGAAGGCGAAAGGCGCAAGGATATCGAAGCCTTTGGGGAACTGATAATTTTCGCCCATCACGCCGATCACCGTGCGCGGAAGGCCGTTGATGGTAACCGTCTGGTTGATGATCTGCGGGTCGCCGGCAAAGCGCCGCTGCCACAATCCATAACTGAGAATGACCACCTGATCCTTGCCGGGCTGTCCCTCTTCGGCGATGAAGCCGCGGCCCAGGATGGGTTGCACTTTCATGGTGTCGAGCAGGTTCGTTGTGACGACATAACCCTGTAGGCGCTCGGGCGGATCAATCCCCGACAGGTTGGCGTTCCACCAGCTATAGAGCGAGATGTTTTCAAACGACTGGCTCTGCGATTGCCAGTCGAGATAGTTGGCGATGGCGGTTTCGTTGCGCTCGACGCCCTGGCTCGGAACCTTCTCCCAGAGGGCCACCAGGCGGTTGACCTGGGGGAAGGGCAGCGGATTGATGAGCAGCGCATCCACCATGCTGAAGATGGCGGTGTTGGCGCCGATCCCTAATGCCAGCGTGATGACGGCGACCAGCGTAAAGCCGGGCCGCTTCAACAGCATGCGCAATCCGTATCGCAAGTCTTGCAGCAGAGTTTGCATCAGTATCCTCCAGGAGGGGCTAGGGACTAGGGGCTTGGGGCTAGGGCCGGAGGTTAAGCCGAGATGGGAAGCCACCGCAGCTTTTCTCCTCACCCTAGTCCCCAGTCCCTAGCCCCTAGTCCCTTACTCGTATCTGAGCGCCACCATCGGATCAATCTTCGTTGCGCGGCGTGCAGGAATGTAGCAAGCCAGCAGCGCCACGCTGGCCAGCAACAAGACAATCACCGCGAACGTCAGCGGGTCGGTTGGGCTCAACCCGAATAGCAAGTTGGTCATCAATCGCGTCAGCGCCACGGCCACAACAATGCCAATCGCGATGCCGGCTGCTGCTAACATCATGCCCTGGCCGAGGAAGAGCTTCAGCACGTCGGTAGTTTGGCCGCCGAGCGCCATGCGAATGCCGACCTCCTGTGTGCGCTGCGACACCGTGTAAGCGATCACGCCATAGATGCCGGTCAAAGTCAGAATCAATCCCGTCGCTCCGAACAGGGCAAAGAGCAAGGTGTAGAACTGCGTCTCGGCGATGGTGCCGCGGATGGCCTCTGCGAGCGGCTGCACATTGGTGACCGGCACAGTCCGATCACCCGAGCGAACCGCTTCGGTGAAGCTTCCAGCGAGCGCCGCAGGGGCGTGCGTGGTGCGCACCAGGAAGTTTCCCCAATTCCAACTGTTCTGCTGGTAAGGCAAGTAGATTTCGGGCATCGCCGCCTTGGTCAAGCTCGAATGATGCACGTCACCGACGACGCCGACGATCTCAAATTGTTCGGGATCGCCATCGTTTTGATTCGCGCCGATGTGCGAGACGCGCTTGCCAATCGGGTCTTCGTCCGCGAAGTAACGGCGCGCCAGGGTCTCATTGATAATGGCAACGCCGGTGCCGCCACGCTGATCCTGTTCAGTGAAATAACGCCCTCGGCGCAGAGGAATCTTGATGGCCTCGAAGTATTCGACGGTGACGCTGCGGTTGTTCGCCTCGGGCTCTTGGCCCGGCTCAGGTCTGGGGCGACCTTCAATCCTGAAATCGCTGCCGACGTTGCCGCCGCTGAATGGCATCGGCGCGACGAAGGCCGCGCTCTCGACGCCGGGCATGGCTTTCAATCGCTCGAGCGTTTGCTTGACGTAGCGGACTCGCTCGTCATGCTCCTGATAGAGCGCCCGCGCCATGCTGATGCGCCCGGTCAAGACGTTCTTGGGATCGAAGCCGGGATCGACGTTCACGAGCATCGCAAAGCTGCGAATCATGAGCCCTGCGCCAACCAGCAGCACCAGACCCAGCGCCACTTCGGTGACGACCAGCGAGTCACGCCAGACGCGCAGCGACCGACTGCTGGTGACGCTTTTCGTGCCGCCCTTCAACACTTCGTTAATTTCCGGGCGCGACGCTTTGATCACCGGCAGCAGACTGAACAGCAGCGCCGTCAAGACAGAGACGGCGAGCGTAAAGACGAGCACTTTGGCGTTGATCTGCACCTCGTCAAGCCGCGGCAATTGATTCGCGCCATAATGCTTGATGGCGCTCAGGCCCCACATCGCGACGAGCAAGGCCGCGCCGCCGGCAAGCAATGAAAGCACCAGGCTCTCAGTCAACAGTTGTCGAATGATCTGCCAGCGGCTGGCCCCGAGCGCGGCGCGCAAGGCGAGTTCTTTCTCCCTGGCGCTTGCTCGCACGAGCAGCAGATTGGTCACGTTGGTGCAGGCGATCAGCAGAATGAATCCGACGGCTCCCAGCAATACCCAGAGCGCGCGGCGCACGTCCTGGCCGACCAACTGTTCATCCACGCGCACCACGTAAGCCGTGGCGTTGCGATTGTATTGCGGATACTGCTCGGCAAGGCTCTCGGCAATGCCGGTCATCTCGGCTTGCGCCTGCGCCAAGCTCGCGCCCGGCTGCAAACGGCCAATCGCCTTGAGAACGTTTGCGCCGCGCTGGTCGAGGTTGCCGCCTTCGCCGGCAATGGTAGTCAGGAGTTGGATGTCTTTGCCGGCCAGCGGAAACTCGAAGCCGGGCGGCAGAACGCCGATGATAGTGAACAGCTCGCCATTCAACGTCAGCGGTTGCCCGAATGCCGCTTCATTGCCGCCAAACTGAGTTTGCCAAAAATCATAGCTGAGAATCACCACGGGTTGAGCGCCGCGCCGCTCTTCTTCAAATTGAAAATCGCGTCCGCGCAGCAACTGGACTTTGAGGAGCGAAAGAAAGTTGGCGGTGACGCGCATCCCTTGAAAGCGTTCGGCCTGGCCGTCACGCAGCAGAATAAAGCCGTTGGGCTTGTAGCCGGCGATGGTCTCAAAGCTCTGACTGCGGGTTTGCAAGTCTTGCAGCGCAAGGTAAGAAATGTAGCCTTCGACGCGCTTGTCTACAGGGGTTCGCCAGATCGCTGCGACGCGCTCCGGTTCGGCGATGGCCGGCGGATTCAAGACCAGCGCGTTGACGACGGAAAAGATCGCCGTGTTGGCGCCGATCCCTAATGCCAGCGTGATGACAGCAACCAGCGTAAAGCCGGGCCGCTTGCCCAGCATACGCAATCCGTATCGCAAGTCTTGCAGCAGAGTTTGCATAAAACCTCCAGGGAGTCAGGAGTCAGGAGTCAGAAGACAGAATGGAAAAGGAAGTCGGCTCGACCTCCGCTTTGATTCTATCTTTTAGACTCCCCTTCGCTATCCATTCTGACTCCTGACTCCTGACTTCTGAATTCTATTCGTGTCGCAAGGCGATCATCGGATCAACCTTCGTCGCCCGCCGCGCCGGGATGTAACAGGCCGCGAGCGCCACCAGCGCCAGCAAGAGGATGACCGCGGCGTAGGTCAGTGGATCGGTGGCGCTGATGCGAAACAGCAGGCTCGCCAGCAGCCGCGTCAGCACAAATGCTCCGACCAGGCCGAAGGTGATGCCGGCGACGATCAGCGTCATGCCCTGGCCGACGATCAGTCGCAGCACCTTGCCGGGACTTGCGCCGAGCGCCATGCGGATGCCGATCTCTTGTGTGCGCTGTGCCACCGTGTAGCTCATCACGCCGTAGATGCCTACGCCTGCGAGCACCAGCGCCAGCGCCGCGAAGCTGCCGAGCAGCAAGGTGTAGAGACGCGGCTCGCCGAGTGCGCTTGCGAGCAAGGTCTCGGCCTGCTCTGAGCGGCGCGCCGGCTGCGTCTTGTCGACGGCCCAGATGGCGCTTTGCACAGACTTGCGCGTCGCTTCTGTATCACCCGTCGAGCGTACCAGCAAGGACGCCGACAGCCACGGCTGTTGCATGTAACAGCCGAAGACCTGCGGCGTGACCTTGCCCGGCTCGCCCTGATTGAAGTCGCGGACGACGCCGACAATCTCGCGTGTCTGGGGCTGGCCGAGGAACTTAACCGTGATGCGCTGACCGAGCGGGTCGGTGTCGGCAAAGAATTGCCGACGGAGTGATTCGTTGATGATCGCCACGGCGGGCGCGTTGCGATTGTCGCGGTCGTTGAACTCGCGGCCCGCTAACATCTCTGCGCCGAGGACGCGGAAGTAATTCGGACTGATGGCGTCGTAGAGCGCTTCCGGCTCGACCGCTTGCGGCTGGCCGACGATGCTAAAGCTGAAATTGAGAAAGGGGAAGACTTCGCCGCTGGTCGCGGCGACCGCTTCGACGCCCGGCGCGGTCGCCACTTCGTCGAGCAGGCGCGTGATGAAGCGCGCCCGCGCCGCATCATCGGGATAGCGATTGAACGGCATCGAGAAGCCGACGTTCATCAAGCCGCGCGGGTTGAAGCCGAGGTCGTTGCGTTGCAGCCGCATGAAGCTGTTAATCAGCAGCCCCGCGCCGATCAGTACCACCAGGGCGAGAGCGATTTCTGTAACGACGAACACATTCCGCGTGCGGCGGTGGCGTACGCCTTCCGAGCCGCGCCCGGCTTCCTTCAGCCATTCGTTGACGTCGGGCCGCGAAGCCTGCCACGCCGGGATCAGGCCAAGCGCGATGCCGGTCACCAGCGTCGTCCCAAGCGTGAAGGCCAGCACCAGCAGATCGATGCCGACCTTGTCTTGCAGCTTCAGGTTGTTCCAGCTTTCCGGCATCAAGCCCATCAGCGCGTCGACGCCCCAGAGCGCCAGCAGCAATCCGGCAGCGCCGCCGATCAGCGCCAGCAACAGGCTCTCGGCCAGCAATTGCTGCATCACGCGCCAGCGGCTCGCGCCCAGCGCGAAGCGAATCGCCAGTTCTTTGCGCCTCGAAGCGGCGCGGGCAAGCAAGAGATTGGCGACGTTGGCGCAGGCGATCAGCAGAATCAATGCCACCGCGCCCATCAGAATCCACAGCGACGCTTGCACGTCACGCACTACCCATTTGCGAAACAGCGTCAACTGTGTGGTGATCTCTTTGTCGTTGTCGGGATATTGCGCTTCGAGGCGGCTGGCGATGGTCTGCAACTCGGTCTGCGCCGCCGCAAGCGTCTGCCCGGGCTTGAGCATGCCCATCACGCCGAAGTAGCGATTGCTGCGGTTGTGCATCTCGCCGGAATCTTTTGACAGCGGAATCCACTCCTGCGCGTAGCCGGGATACTTAAAGTCGGGCGGCATCACGCCTATGACCGTCGTGCCGGTGTCGCCGAGTGTGGTGCCAATGACGTTCGGGTCGCCGCCGAAACGCTCCTGCCACAGACGGTAACTGAGGATAATGGTGCCGTCGGCTTTGACGAAGCCGTCTTCGGGACGAAACGTGCGGCCCAGCAGCGGGCGGGCGTGCAGCGCGTCGAAGAAGTTGGTCGAGACGCGCGCGCCGCGGAACGATTCGGGGTTTTCAACGCCGGTCAGATTAAAGCCGCCGCCCGACATGGCGACCAACTGCTCGAAGCTTTCGCTCTGCTCCTGGAAGTCCCAGAAGTCCGCGGGCGAAACGCCGCTGAGCGGCACTCCGACGCTCTGCCGGTTGACCGATTGGACAAGGACGAGGCGCTCGGAATCAATGTAAGGCAGTGGGCGCAGCAACAGCGCGTTGACGACTGAGAAGATGGCGGTGTTGGCGCCGATGCCTAAAGCCAGGGCCAGGATGGCGACCGCCGTGTAGGTGGGACTCTTCAGCAACATTCGCGTGGCGTAGCGCAGGTCTTGCCAGAGCGTGGCCATGGTCTTGTCTCCTCAGTGCTGAGCTTGAAGAAGAAATATCCCGCCTCGATGTTCAATCCGCGTGCCGCAGATGGCGTGGCAATAAACGTTGAGGCGCTGAGATTTGCAGGCGGACTGCGGAAAGCGCGCCGCGGGCGCTTGTCCGATTGCGGGATTCCGGTTCCCAAAAGCGGGCGGGGAGGGTAGGGGCTAGGGACTAGGGGCTAGGGACTAGGGCCGGAAGTTATGCAGAGATGGTTGCCACCGCAGCTTTTCTCCTCACCCTAGTCCCTAGCCCCTAGTCCCTCACTTCTGCTCCAGGCGGATTGAGCCATCGCCGGTTCTCAGCGAGAGCAGCTTGCCGCCGCCGTTGATGCGTCCATGCAGTTCTCGTGTTCCCGTGCGGCCCATGACCGTGACCGGCATCGCCAGATCAATGTGCCCGTCGCTGGTGTGTAATTCGACATCGGCAGCCATGGTTGCCGGCACGCGCACTGTCAAATCACCATCGCCGCTGCTCAACCGCCAGTTGGCGTCCAGCTTCGAGCCGTCGAGCGCTTCGGCGTTGATGCCGCCGTCGCCGGTCTTCACATCGAGCAGGTCAAAGCGCCCGTTGACGTGGATGCGCCCGTCGCCGGTTTCAGCCCGCAACGAGCCGTCTATGCCGCTCACATCGATTCGCCCGTCGCCGGTGTGTAGGGTCAGGTCGCCATGCACATCGCGCATATCGATGTTGCCATCGCCGGTCTCGGCGCGCACCGTTCCGTCGAGGTTCGATAAGTTGAGATTGCCATCGCCGCTGCGTAAGACGATTGCCCCGCGCACGCCCTGCGCGTCCACGTTGCCATCGCCTGTGTGCAGATCGAGGCTGGCCTCGCGCGGCACCTTGATCTCGATGTCCACACGCCTGTGACCCAGGTCGATATGAAACATATGGCGCGGGAAGCGGACTTCGATCTCGACCGAATCGCCGGTTTGATGGTCGCTGATCGTGATGCCGTCGCCGCCAATCTTCCAGCCTTCGGTCGTAATGCGGGCGGCGACTGTCCGGCCTTCGCCGACTGTTACATGAATGTTCGCGTCGCCGGTTTCGACGTGCACTTTCGGCGTGCCTTGTACCTGATAGCTTCTTGACCATTCCTCTGATGAAGCAGATGGCGAGAAGGCGAGAAACATCATGCAGATGGTTAACAACATAATCACCTCCTGAGGGTTTGGGGTTGGGTGTTAGGTGCCGGGAAGAGGGCGCGGCGCTATCCGGCACCCATCACCCGACACCTAACATCCAACATCTATTCGTATCTGAGCGCGACCATCGGGTCAACGCGGGCGGCGCGGCGTGCCGGAACGAAGCAGGCCAGCAATCCGACCGCCGTAAGCCCGACGCCGACCACCACGAAGGTCAGTGGGTCGGTGGTACTGACTTCAAACAGCAGGCTGGCCATCACCCGCGTCAGGAAGAAGGCGCCACCCAGGCCCACTACCAGGCCGATCACCGTCATCCTCAAGCCCTGGCCCAGCACCATCCCCAGCACGTTGCGCGTCGTTGCCCCGAGCGCCACGCGCAAGCCGATCTCCTGCGTGCGCTGCGTCACCGCGTAGGCCATGACGCCATAGATGCCGATGGCCGCCAGCGCGATGGCGATCAGCGAAAACGCCCCGAGCAGCAGCGACAGGAAGCGCGGCTTGACCAGCGCATCGCCGACGATCTCGCCCATAGTCTTCATGCTGTAGATAGGAATGCTCGGGTCCATCTCGGCAACCGCTGAGCGGATGCCTGACATGGTCGAGCCCGGCGTGCCGTCGGTGCGCACGACGAAGCTCTTGACGCTGCTGATGCCGAACTCAAGCGTCTGGTGTTCGAGGATGTAAAGCTCTGTGCCCGCCGGCTTGTCTGTGCCCAGGTTCTTGGTGTCTTCGACGATGCCGACGATGGTAAACCATGTCGGCTCGGGAGCGACCTGAGGGTTGAGGCGCCGCCCGATGGGGCTCTCCCCGGGCCAGAAGCGCCGCGCCAGCGCCTGGTTGATGACCACGACCTTCTGCGCCTTGTCGCCCATGTCCATCGGCTCGAAGGTGCGGCCCTCGATGGTGCGAATCCCCATCGCCTTGAAGTAGTCCTTGCCGATGATGTTCCAGAAGTCGACGTTCTGCGCCGGGCCGTCCGGCGTCGGCTGATAGCCTTCGATCATCGTGTCGTTGGCGTCTATGGGGCGGACGGGCGGCAACTCGCCGGCGATGGCCGCGGCCTGAACGCCCGGCAGCGATGCCAGCTTGGTTTCGAGCGACTCGCCGAACTTCAGCAGGTCGGGGTTCTGGTAGCGGCTCCTCGGCAGCGCCAGGTTGAAGGCGATGACGCCGCGCGGCTCGAACCCCATATCGACCTGGCGCAGCTTCCAGAAGGCGCGCACCATCAGGCCGGAGCCGATCATCGGCACAACGGCTAGGGCGATCTCGGCAATCACCAGCGCCTTGCGCAAACGCTGGCCGCCGCTGCCCGACGTGCCCTTGCCCGAGCCGTGCAGCCAGGTCGCCAGGTCGCGCTCGCGCATCTGCACCAGCGGCGCCATGGCGAAGACGAGTACCGACAGCACCGACAGTCCCAGTGTGAAGGCCAGCACCGGCAGGTTGATGCTGATCTCGCTGGTGCGCGGCACGCTGTCGGGCGCCGCGGCGATCACCAGGCTGAGTCCCAGCTTGCCCAGGATCAAGCCGGCCACCGCGCCGAGCACGACGAGAATCAGCCCTTCGGCGAGGAACTGGCGCAGCAATCGCGTGCGGCCCGCGCCCATCGCCAGGCGGATGGCGAACTCGCGGCGCCGCGCCTCGGCGCGCGCCAGCAACAGGTTGGCGACGTTGACACAGGCGATCAACAAGACGAACGCCACCGCGCCGAGAAGCATCAAGACGGCGGGCCGCGCCGCGCCGACGACGTCTTCGTGCAGCGGGAACATCAGCACCGGGTGGTTCTCGGCGTTCATCAGATGGCGGGCGCGGTTCTCTTGCCGCCAGCCGGCCATCAGCGAGCTCAGCTCGTCGCGCGCCTGGTCGAGGGTAGCGTCGGGCCTGAGCCTGCCGATGACGTTCAAGAAGTGGCCGCCGCGGTTGCCGGGGTTGACCGGGTCGAACTGGAACGACACCCAGACCTGCGCCGGGTCGTTGCTGCCGGCGGGGAAGTTGAAGCTGCGCGGCATGACGCCGATGACCGTGTACGGCTGGGCGTTGATCTGAATCTCGCGTCCGACGATGTCGGGGTCGGCGGCGAAGGCGCTGTGCCACAGGCCGTCGGCGATCAGCGCGGCGCGCGGCCCGCCCTTGCGGTCTTCTTCCTCGGTGAAGTTGCGACCCAGGGCCGGCTGCACACCGAGCACGTCAATCAGCCCGCGGGTGATCGAGGCCGAGGTGACGCGGATCGGCTCGCTGGTGCTGGCGACGTTGACGCCGCCGCTCGACCAGGCGCCGAGGCTCTCCCACGACTGCGCTTCGTTGCGGATGTCAGTGAACTCGGGCACAGACATCCAGAACTTCCTCAGTCCCATGGTCGGGAACTCTGTATAGACGCGCACCAGCTTGTCCGGCTGGCGGTACGGCAGCGGCTGCAACAGCACGGCGTTGACAACCGAGAAGATCGCCGTGTTGGCGCCGATCCCCAAAGCCAGCGTAATGATCGCCACGGCGGCGAAGCCCGGCTTGTTCATCAGCATGCGCATGCCGTAGCGCAGGTCTTTCCATAAATTATCCATGACGTGATCTCGCCTCCTTATTTCCTGACCGGTGGGTCGAACTGAGCGTCGTCCAACGGAAGGTTGTGTTTGACCTCGGTGTACTTGCGCGTCGTGCCATTGTGGTTGTCGTCCAGGTAGGAGAAGACGACGGTGAACGGCAGCCTGACGCCGCCGACTTCGCGGTAATCCTCATAGTCGGTCTGCTCGGGGTCCGGGCCGAACGAGTTCAGGGCCAGCACGAGCCGTCGCCGCAGCAGGCCGGTCTGCGCGTCGAAGAAAAATTTCTCGGCGTGCCCGTCGGCGGCCACCGCCTCGACCACGTAGGCGTCGCGCCCGCCGACGCTCTGCTTGCCGGTCACGGCCACCCTGGCGAATTGCTCCCGCAGCCGCAAGCCGCTGAACAGGTCGGCCAGGCGGCGCACGCGGGCCAGCTCCGGGGCGCTCAGTTCGCGCTGCCCCTCGGGCGTCTTGATCCAGCCGGCGGTGCCGTTGAAGCCCTGATAGATGACGCCGTTCGGCGACGTGATCACCGCGAGATACTTGTTCGGGGCCTTCTGATAAAGCTCCATCGCCCAGGGCTCGGCGCGCGGAATCGACGCCGCGTTCGGCGTGCCGACGTTCACGAGCTTCGGCCTCATCCAGGTGATCTTGCTGACCCGCGTCTGGATGCTCTCAACCGCCGCCTTGCCGACAAGGGCCTGGCGGTATTTGCTGAGCAACGCCTCCACGGTCGGCAGCGGCGAGGGCGGGGCGGGGCCGGGGTCGGCCCGCGTGGTGTTAGCGAACGCCCCCTGGCTGATGTCCGGCACCGCCACAGGCGTCGTCTGCCCCCTGTGACAGGAATTACAGGTGACTACCGGCCGGCCATCGAAATTGGCTCGGTTGATCTCGCGGACCATCTGGATCATGCGCCGCGCCGTCTGCTTGGCGGGCTTGTCATCCATCCAGTACTTGCCGTTCTCGGCGATGTGGCAGTAATCGCAGCGGACGCCGAGCGACGCCCGGATGAACTGCATGACGGTCATGAGCTGCGAAGCGGGCAGTCCCTTGAACACCTGGATGTTCTTGCTCATCTGCTCGGCCGGCTTGTCGGCCTGGGCGCCGGCGCGCCCGCTTGCCCAGCCCATGAGCAGGGCGACGGTCACGAGGCCGAGCGCCAGGCGGGCGCGGCGATGCGTTGTCGTGTTGGTCATCTGACAAGCCTCCTTGAAAGCGCGCTACTCATGTCGGAGCGCGACCATGGGGTCAACATGAGTGGCACGACGGGCCGGCACGAAACAGGCCGCCAGAGCCACTCCTGTCAGGATTAGTGAAATCAGCGCGAAGGTCAGCGGGTCGGTGGCGCTGACGCCAAACAGCAGGCTGGCCATCACGCGGGTCGCCGCAAACGCTGCGGCAAGGCCAAGCGCGACGCCGACGCCCGCCATCGCCATGCCCTGGCCAACCACCAACCGCAGCACGTTGCGTTGCGGCGCGCCGAGCGCCATGCGAATGCCAATCTCGCGCGTCCGCTCGGTCACCATGTAGATCATCACGCCATAGATGCCGACCGAGGGCAGCAACATCGCCACCGCCGCGAACAACCCCAGCGCCAGCATCGCGAAGCGCCGCCGCGCCAGGGATTCGGAGACGCGCTGCTCCATCGTCTTGATGTCGAAGACCGGCACGTTCGGGTCCATCGCGCGGGCCTCGTCGGTGACGGCGGCGGCGATGCTGCGCGGGTCGTTCGCCGTCCGCACCGCTACATAAACGGTGCTGCCCAGAGTCTGCTCATGCGGCGTGTAAAAGGCGACGCGGGAGTCTGCGTCGAGGGCGTACTGGCGGACGTTCGCCACCACGCCGACAACCGTGAGCCACGGCGCTTTGGAATCCACGCCGCCGCGCTTGAGGCGCTTGCCGACGGCATCCACGCCGGGCCAGTAGGTGCGCGCCATCTTCTCGTCAATGATGGCCACCGGCAGCGAGTCTTTGCTGTCCTGCGCATTGAAGAAGCGGCCGCTGATGAGGGGCACCTTCAGGGTTTCAAAGTAACCGACGGTGGCGAATCGCTGGTCGGCCTGGATGGCGTCCTGGCCGCTGGCCGCCGGGTCGTAGCCTTCGATGGTGATGCTGCCCCAGCCGATGCCGCCGCTCAACGGCAGCACGGACGCGCCGCCGACGGATTCGACGCCCGGCAGGCGTCCGAGGCGCTCCCATAGCTGTTGATAAAAGATGCGACGGCGCGACTCTTCGGCGTAGGCGGTGCCCATCGTCGATAGCCGCAACGAGAGCACGTTCTGCGGCGAGAACCCCGGCTCGACCTGCTGCACGCGCACGAAGCTGCGGATCAATAGGCCGGCGCCGATCAGCAGGATTAACGACAGGGCCATCTCGGCGATCACCAGCAGGCGGCGCAGGCGGTGATGGCCGCCCGCTACCAGGCTGCGCCCGCCTTCCTTGAGCGTCTCGCTCAGGTTGATGCGCGCGCTGCGCAACGCCGGCATCAGCCCGAACAGCAAGCCCGTCAGCAGCGCGGCGGCAGAGGTGAACGCCAGCACGCGGCCATCAATGCGCAGCGCATTCAGGCGGGGGATGTTGCCGGGATTGAGCCAGCGCAGCCCGTCCAGGCTCCAGACGGCGATGAGCAACCCGAGCGCGCCGCCCGCCAGGGCCAGCAGGACGCTCTCGGTCAGCAGTTGGCGCATGACGCGCCAGCGCGAAGCGCCGAGCGCCGTGCGCACAGCCATCTCGCGCTCGCGCGCCGCCGCCCGCGCCAGCAGCAGATTGGCGACGTTGGCGCAGGCGATCAGCAACACACAGCCGACCGCGCCCAACAACACCAGCAGCGCCGGGCGCACATCGCCGACCACCTGGTCGAGCAGCGGGCGGACGCTGAAGCTGAAGCGCCGGCTCGCGGGGTAGTGGTCGGGGAACTGCTGTTCGAGCCCGTGAGTCACGGCGTCCAACTCGGACTGCGCCTGCTTGATGGTCGCGCCCGGCTTGAGCCGCGCCAGCACATTGTAATTTTCGTCGCCCTGCCGGGCAGAGTCTTCGGCGGTCATCGGCAGCGGCAGCAACAGGTCGGCCTGCTCGACCGCGCCGACCGTCGGCACGACTTCGTAGCCGAGCGAGAAGTCTGCGGGCATGACGCCGATGACCGTGAAGCTGTCGCCGTTAAGCGTCAGAGACCGGCCAATGACGCCGGGGTCGCCGCCGAAGCGCCGCTGCCATAGCCCGTAGCTGAGGATGACAGTCGTCGCCTTGTTCCCGACATCCTCATCGGGAATGAAGAGTCGCCCCAGCGCTGGCCGCGCGCCGAGGATCGAATAGAGGTTCGACGAGGCGCGGACGACGCCGAGCCGCTCGGGCGCGCCTTCCCCCGTGAGAATGGCATTAGTGCCGTGGATGAGGGCGATCTCTTCAAAGGTGGTGTTGCCCGCGACGACGGCGTTGTACTGTCCCGGCGACGGCCAGTCCTGTGCGACGTTGGCACCGGGTGAATGCGTCCAGATGATGGCCAGCCGGTCCGAGTCGCGGTACGGCAGCGGGCGCAGCAACAGGCCGTTGACGAGACTGAAGATGGCGGTGTTGGCGCCGATGCCGAGCGCCAGTGTAATGATTGCCACAAGCGTAAAGCTCGGCTGCTTTGCCAGCATGCGCGCGCCGTAGCGCAGGTCTCGCAATAAGGTTTGCATCAGTTCCTCCACGATTCAAGAAGCAGGAAGCAGTAGGCAGTAACGGATGAGAATCATTCGGCGAATGATTTTGTATCAATGCGCGTTGCCTTACACTGCCTACTGCTTACTCGTACCTAAGTGCGACCATGGGGTCAACGCGGGTGGCACGACGAGCCGGCACGAAACAGGCCGCCAGAGCCACTCCTGTCAGGATCAATGAAATCAGCGCGAAGGTCAGCGGATCGGTGGCGCTGACGCCAAACAGCAAACTGGCCATCATGCGGGTCGCCGCAAAGGCTGCGGCAAGGCCAAGCGCGACACCGGCCAGCGCCAACCGCATGCCTTCCATCACTACCATCCGAAATACATCCTGCGGCTTTGCGCCGAGCGCCATGCGAATGCCCAGCTCGTGTGTGCGCTGCGTCACCGAATAGCTCATCACGCCGTAGATGCCCACCGACGCGAGGATCAGCGCCAGCACGGCGAAGGCCGCCAGCAGCGCGGCGTTGAAGCGTTGCTGCGATACCGAATCGCTCAAGAAATCGGTCATTGTCCGCAGGCTGGTGATGGGCTGGTCTTTATCCACCGCCCAGACGGCTTCGCGCATCGCCGGGAAGAGACCCGCCGCATCGCTCGTCGAGCGCGCGACGATGACCATCCTCCCCCAGAGCTTCTGTTGATATGGGAAGTAGAGCTGCGGTCGAACGTCAGCGTCGAGCCCCGTATGCCTGATGTCTTTGACGACGCCGACAATCGTTGCCCACGGCGCTTCGTCTTCGAGCGCGCCGGCTTTCAAGCGCTTGCCGACGGCGGGCTGGTCGCCGAAGTACCGCCGCGCCAGGGTCTCGTTAATGATGACCACCTGCGCCGCGGTTCCGTTGTCGTATTCGGTGAAGGCGCGGCCCGCAATCAAGGGAATCTCCAGTGTCTTTAAGTAGTCCGCATCAATGAAGCGATAATCGGCGAGCGGCGTGTCGTTCAAAGTCTTTGGCGGCGGTGTGCCTTCGACGGTGAACTGGTCAATCTCTTCAGCGCCGCCCAGCGGCAGCTCCGAAACCGCGCCCGCCGCGACGACGCCGGGAATCGCCCGCACCTGCTCTAGCACCTGCTTGAAGAAGCGCGCCTGCTTGTCTGTGAAGTTATAGCGCGACGACGAGGCCGAGAGGTTCATCGCCGCAACGTTGCGCGGATTGAATCCGGGGTCGGTGCTCATCAGGTGCGCGAAGCTGCGGATCAATAGGCCTGCGCCGATCAGCAGGACGAGCGACAGCGCCACCTCTGAAACGACCAGCAGACTGCGGACGCGATTGCGACCGCCCGTTGAGCCGCGCGCCCCTTCTTTCAATGTCTCGTTCAGATTGAAGCGCGACACCTGAAACGCCGGCGCCAGCCCGAACAGCACACCGGTAATCAAAGCTACAGTGAAGGTGAAGGCGAGCGCCGTACCGTCGAGCCGAATCTCATATTTGCGCGGGATGCCGGCGGGGCTGACGGCGAGCAACAGGTCGATGCCCCAGACCGCCAGCAGCACGGCGACCCCGCCGCCGACGATGGCCAGCAGCACGCTTTCGGTTAATAACTGGCGGACGAGGCGGGCGCGGCTAGCGCCCAATGCCGTGCGCACAGCCATCTCTTTCTGCCTTGAAGCAGAGCGAGCGAGCAAGAGGTTGGCGACGTTGGCGCAGGCAATCAACAGCACGAGGCCAACCGCGCCGAGCAGGATCAACAGCGCCAGGCGCAGGCCGCCGACGAGCTGTTCCTTCAGCGGCATGAGGCGCGAACCCCAGCCCTGCGCTTCGGGGAACTGCTGCACATTACGGCTGGTGATGGCGTCTAATTCCGATTGCGCTTGCTCGCGGCTGACATCGGCCTTCAACCGCGCGATCACTGCTTTGTTATGGCTGCCGCGATTCGATAGCTCTTTGTCGCTCATGCCGGCGGGCGTCCACAGCTCTGTCTGTGGCGGCAGTTGAAAGAGCGACGGCAAATCGGTGGTGCGGGGGAACTGAAAGCCTTGCGGCATCACGCCGACGATTGTGTAGTTGCTGCCGTCGAGCTGCATCGTCCTGCCGCAAATTTCCTTGTCGCCGCCGAAACGGCTCTGCCATAGGGCATAGCTGATGACCGCGACTTTATTGGCGCCGGGGCGGTCTTCGTCTTCGGTGTAAGCGCGGCCCAGTATCGGCGACACGCCCATGATGTCGAAGAAGCTGGCCGACGTCGAAACGCCGCCAATGCGCTCGGGCTGGCCTGCGCCGGTGAAGGCGTAGCGTTGCGAGTCGAGCACCGAGACAGCTTCAAACGATTGCGCTTGCTTGTGCCAGTCGGCAAAGGCGGCGTTCGAGACCGGCAGCAGGTCGAAGCCGATCTGCACCTCAGAGTTGGTCTCCCAGATCATCACCAGGCGCTCAGGGCTTTGGTAAGGCAGGCTACGAAACAGCAGCGCGTTGACGACCGAGAAGATGGCGGTGTTGGCGCCGATCCCCAAAGCCAGCGCGACGATGGCGACGAAGGTTACCGTGCGCCCCTTGAGCAGCACGCGCACGCCATAGCGCAGGTCTTGCAGCAGTGTTTGCATCAGTATCCTCCAGGAGGGGGCTAGGGACTAGGGGCTTGGGGCTAGGGCCGGAGGTTAAGCCGAGATGGGAAGCCACCGCGGCTTTTCTCCTCACCCTAGTCCCTAGTCCCTAGCCCCTAGTCCCTTACTCGTACCTGAGCGCGACCATCGGGTCTACCTTCAAGGCGCGGCGTGCCGGCACCAGGCAGGCGACCAGCGCCACTGCGGTCAGTGATACGGAAAAGACGGTGAAGGTCATTAGATCAGTGGCGCTGACACCGAATAGCAACGTTGCCATGATGCGCGTCACCAGGAAGGCGATGCTCAATCCGAGCGCCACGCCGATCAATGCCAGCTTCATCCCATGTCCGACGACCAGCCGCAGCACGTCCCTGGAACTGGCTCCCAGAGCCATTCGGATGCCAATCTCGTGGATGCGCTGGGTGACCGCATAGCTCATCACGCCATAGATGCCGACCGAGGCCAGCAGCATCGCCACTGCCGCAAAGACGCCCAGCAGCAACATGGCGAAGCGCTGCTGCGCAATCGAAGCCGATACCAACTGTGTGAGCGGCTTGATGCTTGAGACCGGCTGTTCTTTATCGAGGCTCAAGACTTCGCCGCGGATGGCAGCGCTCAGACTGGTCGGCTCAGCCGGCGTACGCACGACCAGAGACATGGACGACATCGGCTGTTGCATGTACGGCTCGTAGGTCTCAGGGGGCGTGTCGCGATCCAGGCCATAGTGCTTAACGTCGCCGACGATGCCGACGATCTCGCGGTATGTCGTCGGCCCCATCGTGACGTTGATGCGCTTGCCGATGGGGTCTTCGTCGGGAAAGTATTTCTTGGCCATCGTCTCGTTGATGACGGCGACGCGCGGCGCGTCTTTGATGTCGTGGTCATTAAACAACCGGCCACGGCGCAGCGGGATGCTCATCGCTTTGAAGTAGTCGGGGCTGACCGAATAATAGTTGGTGTTCGGCTCGTCGCCCGGTGCGTAAGGCGGGCGCCCCTGGATGTCGAAGCCGAGCACAAAATCGTCATCGAGCGGCAAGACGCAGGACGCGCCAACCGCTTCGACGCCGGGCAGCGCCGCGACCTTTTCAAGCAGTTGTTTGTAAAATGCGCCGCCTTGTTCGGGCGTCGTGTACTTCTTCTGCGGCAGCGCGATCTTTACCATCAGCGCGTTGTCGGGGTTGAATCCCGGATCAACCTGTTGCAATCGCATGAAGCTCTTAATCAGCAATCCGGCACCGACCAGCAGCACCAGCGCCGTCGCGACTTCCATAACGATAAGGACGCTGCGGAAAAGATGACGCCGCCCGCCTTCGGTTGAGCCGCGCCCGGCGTCTTTGAGCGTTTCGTTGAGGTTCGGCCTGGACGCTTGCAAGGCGGGCACGAGCCCGAAGATGATTCCGGTCAGCAGCGTGATGCCGGCAGTAAAGGCCAGCACCCAACCGTCAAGTGACGCCTCGCGCATGCGCGGCAGGTCTTCGGGCGCAAGCGACAACAGCAGGTCTTTGCCCCAGACCGCAAGCAGCAGCCCAACCCCGCCGCCGACCAGCGCTAACAGCACGCTCTCGGTCAACAACTGGCGAATGATGCGCCAGCGACCCGCGCCTAGCGCCGTCCGTATGGCGATCTCTTTCTGCCGCGAGCTGGCGCGTGCCATCAGCAGGTTGGCAACGTTGGCGCAGGCAATCAACAGGACGAAGCCGACCGCGCCAAGCAGCACGTAGAGCGCCAGCTTGATGCTGCGCACGGCGTATTCGAGCAGCGGCACGACCATGACGTTCCAGCCGGCGTCCGAGTCCGGGTATTGCTCGGCGAGGCGGTTGGCGATGGCGCTCATCTCTGTGCGCGCCTGCTCGACCGTCACACCCGGCTTGAGCCGCCCAAAGACGGATAGATAATGCGAGCCGTGCTGTTGGGCTTGTTGCGCGGTGAAAGCGATGGGTGCCCACAGGTCTGCCGGACGATCCATAACGCGGAACGATGGCGGCATGACGCCAATCACCGTGTAGCTCTGGCCGTTGAGCGTGATGGCGCGGTTCAGAATATTTGCGTCGCCGCCAAAGCGCCGCTGCCAGAGGCCGTGACTGAGGATCACGACAAAGTTGTGGCCGGGCTGATCTTCTTCAGCAAGAAAGCCTCGGCCCAACGCCGGCTGCGCGCCGAGGATATCCAGAAAGCCGTCGCTGACACGCATGCCTTGCAAGCGTTCGGGCTCGCCGCCGTCAACCAGGTTGAACGAGGTGCCGCCCATCGCCACCATGCGCTCGAAGACGGTGTTCTGTTTCTGCCAGTCGAGGAAGTTGCCGGGCGAAACCGAGAACTCGGGGAATTGCGGCAGCTTGGTCTCGCGGATCATCACCAGGCGGTCGGGGTCGGCAAACGGCAACGGGCGGAGCAACACCGCGTTGACGACTGAGAAGAGCGCCGCGTTGGCGCCGATGCCTAAGGCCAGAGCGATCACCGCGACGGCGGTGAAGGCGGGGTTGCGGGTCAGCATACGCGCGCCGTAGCGAATGTCTTTCAGCAAGCTATCCATCAGTCACCTCTACAATCCAGTACGCAGCAGGCAGAAAGGAGTAGGCAGGAAACAGTAGCAGGAAGCAGTAGGCAGTAACGGATGAGAATCATTCGTCGAACGATCTTTTATCAATGTACATTGCCTCATACTGCCTCCTGTCTCCTGCTTCCCGTCTCCTGCCTACTCATACCTGAGTGCGACCATCGGGTCTACCTTCGTGGCGCGGCGTGCGGGCACGAAACAGGCTGCCAGAGCCACTCCTGCCAGCAACACGCCGATGGCGATAAAGGTCGCCGGGTCTGTGGCGCTCACTTCATAGAGCAGGCTCGCCAGCAATCGCGTCAGGCCATAGGCGGCCCCCAGGCCGAGGGCGACGCCCGCAAGCGCCAGCTTCATGCCCTGTCCGACGACCAGCTTCAGCACGTCGCGGCGGCTGGCTCCGAGCGCCATGCGAATGCCGACCTCGCGCGTCCGCTGCGCGACAACATAACTCATCACGCCATAGATGCCGATCACCGAAAGCAACATCGCGATGGCCGCAAAGACACCCAGCAAGAGGGTGCGGAAGCGCGGCTGCGCGACCGATTCCGAGAGCCATTGCGCCATAGGCTTGATCGCCGCGACCGGTTGCTGCGCATCGAGCGCGCCGACCTCTTTGCGCACGGCGGCGGCAAGGTTTGCCGGATCATTCGCCGCGCGGATGACCAGATTCGTCCACGGGGTCGAAAGCGACGGCAGGTACAACGCCGGGTAGGTGTCTTGTGCCAGCGCCCGATGGCGCACGTCGCCGACGATGCCGACGATTTCAAATCGCTGCTGCTTGTTGAAGTCGAACACCAGATACTTGCCCAGCGGTTCTTCATCGGGGAAGTACTGCTCAGCCAGCCGTTCGCTGATGATCGCAACGCCGGCGCCCTGACGCGCTTCTTGCTCGGTGAACGGTCGCCCCTTGAGCAGCGGGATGCGCAAGGCGCGGAAATAGTCATGATTGACGCGGCGGAAATCGGCGTTGGGCCTCTGGTCGGGAGCTTCGAGAGTGCGCCCTTCGATGGCGAACGGCGCGTCATTGGGCTGGCCGGTCAAAGGCAGCTCTGACACCATGCCGACCGCTTCGACGCCGGCCAGTCCCGCGACGCGCTGTTGTAGCTGGTCATAGAAATCCGCCACCTGTTCGGCGGACTTGCTGCGCGGCAGGTCGAGGCGCATCGTCAAGACATGTTCCGCTTCAAAGCCGGGGCTGACCTGTTGCAGCTTGACGAAGCTCTTGATCAGCAACCCTGCGCCGATCAGCAGCACGACCGCCAGGGCGCTTTCGGCGATCACCAGCAGGCTGCGCAGGCGATGGCGCGCGCCGCTGACGCTGCGGCTGCCCTCTTTGAGCGCGTCATGCAGGTTAGGCCGCGAGGCCCCTAGCGCCGGCACCAACCCGAAGAGTGTGCCGGTGATTAACGAAACGGCTAGCGTGAAGATGAGCACAGTCGCGTTAACGCCGATCTCAGCGGCCCGCGGGATGCTCGCGTCGCTGAAGCTGAGCAGGATGTCTACGCCCCACAACGCCAGCAAGACGCCAAGCGTGCCGCCGGCGAACGCAAGCAAGAGGCTCTCAGTCAGCATCTGCCGGACGATGCGCCAGCGACTCGCGCCCATAGCCAGGCGGATGGCAATCTCTCTATGGCGCGACGAGGCGCGTGCCAGCAGCAGGTTCGCCACGTTGCTACAAGCGATCAACAGCACGAAGGCGACGGCGCCGAGCAGCACCCAGAGCGTCGGACGAATGTCGCCAACGATGCGCTCTTGAAGCGGCACCAGCAACATGCTCCACTTGGTGTTGGTCTCCGGGTATTGCTGTTCTAATTGACCGGCGATGGTGTCTATCTCGGCCTGCGCCTGCTGCACGGTGACGCCGGCTTTGAGCCGTCCGAGGGGACGCAAGAAGTGCGCCCGGCGCTGTTTCATTTCGGGAAACGCATCAAAACTCATAGGCCGCCACAGGTCGGCGTCGAATGGAAAGCGCATCTTTGGTGGCATGATGCCGACAACGGTGAGGCTCTGGCCGTCGAGGGTGACGGTGCGGTCAATGATCGCCGGGTCAGCGCCGAAACGCCTTTGCCACAAGCCATGGCTGAGAATGATGACGCGGTCGTGCCCGGCCTGCTCTTCTTCGCTGATGAACGCTCGCCCCAGCATCGGGCTGACGCCGAGCGCGGCGAAGTAATTCGTCGTCACTAACGCGCCGCTCAAGCGTTCGGGCTCGCCGGTGCCCGTCAGGTTGAAAGAAATGGGAATCGAAACCGAGGCGGCAAACTCGTCGAAGCTCTGGTTGCGGACGCGGTAATCGAGGAAGTCAAGCGGCGAGACACTGGCACGGCTGACGCGGTCGCGCACCGCGCCCCACATCCACACCACGCGGTCGGGCTCGTTAAACGGCAGCGGACGAAGCAGCACTGCATAGATCACTGTGAAGATCGCCGTATTGGCGCCGATGCCGAGCGCCAGTGTAATGATTGCCACAAGCGTAAAGCTCGGCTTCTTGCGCAGCATGCGCGCCCCATATCGCAGGTCTTGCAACACTGTATGCATAAAACCTCCAGGGAGTCAGGAGTCAGGAGTCAGAATTCAGAAGACAGAAGGGAAAAGGAAGTCGGCTCGACCTCCGCTTTGATTCTACCTTTTAGACTCCCCTTCGCTATCCATTCTGACTCCTGACTCCTGACTTCTGACTTCTATTCGTAGCGCAGCGCGATCATCGGGTCGACGCGGGTGGCGCGGCGTGCGGGCACGAAACAGGCCGCCAGAGCCACTCCCACGATGATCAGAGCGATGGCCGCAAAGGTCAGCGGGTCTTTAGCGCCGATGCCGAACAGCAGGCTAGCCATCACCTGTGTTGCCACGAACGCGATCCCCAGGCCGATGGCGACGCCCGCCCCGGCCAGTATCATGCCTTGGCCGACAACCAGCCGCAGCACGTCCGTGGGCCGCGCGCCGAGCGCCATGCGGATGCCGATCTCATGTGTGCGTTGTGCCACCGAGTAGCTCATCACACCATACAAGCCGATGGCCGTCAGCAGCAGCGCGAGGCCGGCGAAGATCGTCAGCAGCAACGCAATCAGCCGCGGCTGTGCCACCGACGCCGACAGGTAATCCTCCATCGTGCGAATGTTGTAGAGCGGCAGGTCTTTGTCCATGCCCCGGACTTCTTCGCGCACGGCGCTGACGATGCTGCGCGGGTCGCCGGCGGTCTTCACTACAAGGGTCATCGAATCGAGCGGTATCTGCGATTCCGGTATGTAGTATTCCGGGGTGAAGTCACGATTCAATGCGCGGTGGCGGACGTTGCCGACGACGCCGATGATCTCGCGCCACTGCAACCCTCTGGAATCAACCGACATGCCTGGGCGCAGGCGCTTGCCGAGAGGGTCTTCGCCGGGAAAGTACTTCTCGACGAAGCTCTCATTGACGACGATGACTGGGGTGGCGTTGTAGGTATCGCGCTCGCTGAAGTCACGCCCCTTGACCAGCCGTATGCCCATAGTCCGGAAGTAATCGATACTGACGGCGCGATAGGCAGACGAGGGATGCTGACCTGGCGGCAGGGGCCGGCCTTCGGTTTCAAACGAGATCGACATATTGCGGTTGCTGAGCGGCAGCGGCGTGACGGCGCTGGCCGCTTCGACGCCGGGCAGCGCTGCCAGCCGCGCCTGCAACTGGCGGAAGAATTCCGACTGCTTCTGCGGGCCATACTTCACTTCCGGCACGCCCAGATCAAACGTCATGACGTTGTGTGGGTTGATGCCGGCGTCGACGCGCTGCAAGCGCCACAGGCTTTGAATCAACAAGCCGGCAGCGACCAGCAGGACGACGGCGATGGCGACTTCGAGGGTCACCAGCGCGCCGCGCAACGACATGCGTCGCCCACCTTCACTGCTGCCGCGCGCTCCCTCTTTTAACGACTCGTTGAGATCGGTCTTCGACGAATGGATGGCCGGCATCAGGCCGAACAGCACACCGGTGATAATCGATATCAGCAGCGTGAAGGCGAGCACGCGCACGTCCATGCCGATGTGTGTAGTGCGCAGCAGTTGATCGCCGCTGGCGCTGACCAACGCATCTGTGCCCCACAGTGCGATCAACAATCCGAGCCCGCCGCCGGCCATCGCCAGCACGACGCTTTCGGTGAGCAACTGGCGGATGACGCGCATGCGACTGGCACCGAGCGCGGCACGTATGGCCATCTCTTTATGGCGCGTCGTGGCGCGCGCCAGCAACAGGCTCGCGACATTCGTGCAGGCAATCAGCAGTACGCAGCCGACCGCGCCCATCAAGATCAACAGCGTGGGCCGCACGTCGCCGACCATGTCTTCATGCGTCGGGTTGACCGTCGCGCCGAAGCCGGTATTGGAGTCCGGGTACTTTTCGCTGAGCCGTGCGGCAATCGTGTCCATCGTGGCGCGCGCCTGTTCGAGCGAAACGCCGGGCTTGAGCCGGGCAATCACCTGGAGGAAGTGAGCGCCGCGCGCTTCGGCGATGGTGTCGCCGTCGGTCGGCGTCAATTGATTGGCGTAGGTCGTCCACAACTCGACCGGGTCATTCTGCAAAGGGAACTGAAAGCCCGCGGGCATAACGCCGATCACCGTATAGTTTTTGCTGTTGAGTGTCAGGACGGTGCCGACGATGTTGGGGTCGGCATTGAAGCGATGCTTCCACAGATTGTGGCTGAGAATGACGGTGAGCGGCGCGCCGTTCTTGTCGTCGTCGCGGCTGAAGGTGCGCCCGACGGTGGCCTGCGCGCCGAGCAACGGAAAGAGGTCAGCCGAGATCACCGCACCCACCAGGCGCGCCGGATTGTCGTCGCCCGTGAGCGTGACAGAGTCCGAGTCGTAAGCGGCGACATATTCGAAGACGTCGGCCTGATCGCGCCAGTCGGCGAAGTTCGGATAAGAAGCGGGCATCTGCTTGATGCCGCGGTCGGGTCGAGATTCCCAGACACTGACCAGCCGCTCCGGCTCATTAAAAGGCAGCGGGCGCAACAGCACCGTATTGATGACTGAAAAGATCGCCGTGTTCGCGCCAATGCCTAAGGCCAGCGCGATGACAGCCACCATCGTGAAGCCCGGATGTTTGACGAGCATCCGCGTTCCATATCGTAAATCTTGTAATAACGT
>JBJMGU010000184.1:0-15987 GCA_045807765.1 Blastocatellia bacterium | reverse complement strand
GGGGCGATCCCTGAGGTCCGCACGAAGTATCAGGCGGAGCAGGCGGAGATTCGTATCCGCAATGAAATCTTCGAGGGCCGGTTTGGTGTCAACGAAACCAAGAAGACACTTCGAGAGTTCGTGGAGGAAACGTTTCTGCCCTGGTCAAAGGAAAACAAACGGTCGTGGCGCAACGACGAGTCGCGGGTGAAGCCGATCCTGGCATTCTTCGGCCAAAGGCGGCTTGCGGACATCAGCCCGTTTCTCGTTGAGAAGTACAAGAGCGAGCGGGCCAAGTCCAAGACGCGGCGCGGCGATGTCCGGGCAAAGGCGAGCGTCAACCGCGAATTGCAGTTGCTGTCACGCATCTTCACGCTGGCGATGAGAAACAAAGAATTGCGGACAAACCCTTGCGCCGAGGTCGAGCAGTTGAAGGGCGAGGTTCGCCGCAATCGTTACTTGTTGCCGGATGAAGAGAAGCAGCTATTGGCTGTGCTCACAGGCAGGCGGGCGCACCTGCGGCTCATCGTGATGCTTGCGCTCAACACGGGAATGCGGCGCGGCGAGATTCTACGGCTGCGAAAGCAGGATGTAGATTTTCATCGTGGCCTCATTCACGTTACGCAAACCAAGATCGACGAAGACCGCGACGTGCCGATGAATGAGGTGCTGATGAATGAGTTGATGGGACATTGCGCGAACCTGACGACAGACCATCTATTTGTCTGGCCGAGGACGGGCAAGCCCATTGATGACCTGAAAACATCGTTCACGAGAGCCTGCGAGAAAGCCGAGATCGAGGACTTGCGGTTCCACGATCTGCGGCACACGGCAGCCACCCGAATGGCGGAAGCCGGCGTTGATCCGTTCACGATTGCGGAGATTCTGGGCCATAAGAACATAACAACGACGGCCCGGTATTCACACGCAACGGCGACGGCGAAGCGCCGGGCTGTAGCTGCTCTGGAATCTGCCAGCAAAGAAAGTGGGCCACAAATGGGCCACAAAGAAGATCAGCGGCCATTGCTGACCGCTGTAGGCTAAAGCTAAATTGTGGTACTGATGGTATTTATAAGTAGCGGCGAGTGGACTTGAACCACTGACCTTGGGGTTATGAATCCCACGCTCTAACCGTCTGAGCTACGCCGCCATGTCCTGCTCTACCAACGATTTGCCTGAAGGCTTCACGCCGTCTGCCCCTCTATATGGTCGGATTTGGGCAGAACTGGATTTTACACTAGCACTCACAGCCGCTTCAACTGCATGGCGTTTCTTCTCGCCCGTCGCATCGATCTTTATAGACGGCGCTACGCTTGCCTGAAAGGGAACGGGCGAGCTTGCGGCGCGAGCCGATGCGCCACCCGCTCAGCGCAGAGCCGAAGATCGCATCCTGTGATGATAAGGAATAATGATGCGTTGAGCGCTCTGCCGAGGGACGCGCCATTTACTCATACCTGAGCGATTCAATCGGGTCCATCCGCGAGGCGCGCAGCGCCGGCCACAGCCCGCTCGCCAGACCGACGAAAGCGAGAATGCTCGTCGCGACAATCAGCACGTCCGCCGACAGCAAAAGATGAATGTCTGTTTGCCGCGACGCATCTTCGAGCAGGTCGGCGAGAAACGGGCGTGTGCCGATCACCAGCGCCAGCCCGTACGAAAGCACAATGCCCAGCACCCCGCCTAAGAAGGTAATCACGATGCCTTCGAGCAAAAACTGAAAGAGGATGTGGCGGCGGCGGGCGCCCAGCGCCTTGCGCACACCGACTTCGCGTGTCCGCTCGGTGACGCTCACCAGCATAATGTTCATCACGCCGACGCCGCCGATCATTAAGGTCAGCGCGCCGATGAATCCGAGGATGATCTTCAAACCGCCGGTGATGCCATTCAGCACCCGGTTGTTTTCGACCGTGTCCATCAAGGTGACGGCGCGCTCGTCGCGCTCGTCGTAGTGGTAGCGTGCGGAGAGCGTCTCGCGCACCTGCTTGAGAGCCACATCCTGCCGCGCCGGGTCGAGCGTCTGAAAGACGATGTTGCTCACATAGGTGGTATCCCACAACTGGTTGGCGGCAGAGTAGGGGATGAAGACGCAGAACTTGTCCGGCGAGTAATAACTCGACATCTGCACCTTGTCGGCCAGAACGCCGACGACTTCAAACGACAGCCCGCCGACGCGCACGCTCTCGCCAATCGCCGGACTGTTGCCAAAGAGCTTGCGCGCGACTTCGTGGCCGAGGAAAGCGACGCGGCGGCGCTTGTCTATGTCTTCAGCGTTGAGGAAGCGCCCGGCTTCGGGAATCTCGGCACGCATCACGCCATATTCGGGGGCGACACCACGCACCGTCGCCGAAGTCGAGCGGTTGCCATAACTCACCTGCTGGCCCTGAACGTATTCGGGGCTGACGTACTTGATTGCGCCAAGCTCTTTGATGGCTTCGACGTCTTCTTCCTTGAGCAGGATGCGGCGACCGGCGCGCTCGCCGCCGGCTTGCAAGCTGGTCTGCCCCGGCCACGCCACCACCGTGCCGTCAGAGAAGGCGCCGCGAAAGCCGACCATCAGTGCGTTGTGAAAGCCGTTGCCGTAGGCCATCAGGATCACCACCGTGACGATGCCCCAGGCAATGCCCAGCAGGGTGAGCGAGGCGCGAAAGCGGTTGTGCGCCAGCGCGTACAGGGCTTGCAAAAAGACTTCTTTGATCAGCACGTCGGTGCCTCCTAAAACTCAAAGCGCAAGGCTTCAATCGGCGGCAGCTCGGCGGCGCGGCGGGCCGGGTAGACGGCGGCCAGCGCGCCGATCAGCACCAGCACCCCGAGGGCGAACGCCGCGGTCTGCCAGGTGACGATCATCCCCGCGAAACGTTCGGGCATCGGCGCGAGGTTGATCAGCTTGCACAAACCGACGCCCAGCCCCAGACCGATCATGCCGCTTAACAACGTCAGCAGCAATCCTTCGCTGAGAAACTGCCGCTGGATGTTGCCGGAAGTGGCTCCCAGAGCCTTTCTCACGCCGATCTCTTTGGTGCGCTCTTTGACGGCGATCAGCATGATGTTCATTACGCCGATGCCGCCCAAGGCCAGCGTGATGATGCTGACGGCGAGGAAGAACTCTTTCATGCTGTTGATGATCTTGACGAACATGACCGAGCCGATGGCGGTGTTCCACATCGACAGCGCTTCGCGATCCTGCGGGTCGAAATCATGGCGCGACGCAAGAATCTGCCGCACCTCGGTTTCGACCGGGCCGCTATTGTCAAAGAATCCCCTGCCCTGTTTGCCCGGCCCATCGGCGATCTGCTCGGCGACTTCGTCAAAAGGCGCGGCGATGATCGTTGACAGCGAATCCGCGGTGTTGAGGCCGCCGCGCAGCGGGAAGTCTTTGCGCATCGTCTCGTAGGGAACAAACAAGCGGTTGTTGTCCGGGCCGGTGTAATTCGAGTCCTGCGTCTTCTTGCGAATCTTGCCAATGACCGTATAGGGCACGCCGTTCAGCGTGACGGCGCTGCCGATCGGATCGCGGTCGGCAAAGAGCTGCTTGCATACGTCGTAGCCCATAATGACGACGCGGCGCGCTTCACTGTTGTCGGCTTCATTCATCAATCGCCCGCGCTCAAGCTCAATGGTGCGAATCTGCTGGTAGACCGGCCAGACGCCGCTGGTGCCGGCGCTGGCGGCGTTGAAAGCGCTTTTGATCTTCACGCCGCCCATCAACTCCGGCGTGATGTATTCAAGCAGCTTCGACTTTTCCTTGAGCGCGTAGACGTCGTTGATGTCCAGGCGAATGATGCGACCGGCGCGCTCGCCGCCGGCCTGCATGCTGGTGCGGCCATTGCGGATGATGACGATATTCTTGCCCAGCTCGCGCATCACTTTCAGATTGCCGCGTTGAAAGCCTTCGCCGGTCGCCGACAGAATGACGATGGCGATGATCCCCCAGGTGATGCCGAACATGGTCAAGAAGCTGCGCAGCTTGTTCGCCGCCAGGTTGCCCAGAGTTTGTCGAAAGAGTTCGCGCATAACGCACCGATGAAGTCAGTATTCAGAAGTCAGAACGAACAAGGAAGTCGAAGGAAGTCGGCGGCAGTGAGTACACTTTTCGCGCCGCGGCTTTTATTCTGACTCCTGACTTCTGACTCCTGCCTACTGAAGAATGATCTGCTGGCTTTCGCTCAGGCCATCGAGCACTTCGGTCTTGGTGCCGTTGCTGACGCCGACTTTGATCGGGCGGCGCTCGCGGCCCGTGGGCGTGGCGGGCGCGGGGACATCGACCGACGGGTTGCGCTGTGCGTCATAGGCGATAGCGCTTTCGGGGATGAGCAGCGTCTGTTTGCGCTCTTCGAGAATGATCTCGGCGTTGGCCGTCATGTTGGCGCGCAACTCGCCTCCGGGGTTGTTGATCGATACGCGCACCTCGAAGCTGACGACATTATCTTTCTCGGCGCCCATTGGCGAAATCTGCGTCACCTGGCCCTCGAAGATTTTGTCTTTGAAAGTCTCAACCTTGATGCGCGCCGGCTGATTAAGACGCACCATGCCGATGTCGGCTTCATCCACTTTGCCTTTGACATACACCTGACTGATGTCGCCCAGCACCATCACCAGTGTCGCCGCCGCGCCCATGTTCAAGATGGACGAGACCGGGCTGCCGATCTCAACATCGCGCGACAGCACGACGGCTTTGATAGGCGAGCGGATGGTGGCATTGTTGAGTTCTTCTTCGGCGCGCTCGACGGCGGCTTTCGACTGGCCGACCATTGCCTGCGCTTGACTGATGCGCGCCTCGCTGACGCTCAGTTGCGAGCGCGCGACGTGCTGGCGGTTCTCAGCCTGTTCAAGCGGGCGCTGCGCGTCGTCGAGGTCTTGCTGTGAGATCAGCCCGCTTTTGTAGAGTTTTTCGACGCGCTCGACATTGCGGCGGGCAAAGCTGACATCGGGGCTGTCGGCCTCAACCTGATTCTTTCGATACTCGGCCTGCGCGGCGGTAAGGTTCGATTCAGCATTCAGCAGCGCAGCACGCGCCTCACGCAACCGCGCCGCGAGGTTGTCTTTATCCAGCTCGGCAAGCACCTGGCCGGGCTCGGCCAGATCGCCGATGTTGACTTTCAGCTCTTTAATAATGCCGTTGGCTTTCGACTTAATTTCGACTTTAGATATTGGCTCGATGCGGCCCGTCGCAACGACCGAGCGCGCCAGGTCGCCGCGCATAACGGTCGCCAGCTTCGACGGGTCAATCTCGGCCTTGGCCTTCGTCATGCGGGTCAGCCCGAAGCCGCCGAGCCCGGCGACCGCGAGCAGCGCCGCCAACACGTATATCCACTTACGCGATCTCTTCCTCGCCATAATAATCCTCTTGATGCAGCGGATTTCCGATGATTGCTGTCCACCGCTTCATACGGCAGTGTCAACAAACGTGTTCCCGGTTTCTCGCCGGCCAGTGGTCGTCTATCGCGCTTCGTCGGTGGCGCATTCGGCGCATTTTCTCCTGTCGGCTGGCGCTAAAAGATCACGCCAGCCTTCGCCCTCAGACTGCCTATTCAAAGATACGCAAGCACACACCGGCCAGGGTGCAGAGGGTTGGCTGGCGTGACGGCTGCGCGTTGTACGCTGGTGAGTGGTTGAAGGAGAGAATTGGTCGCAGAAAAATCGACCGGCGGATCATTGCATGCGCGCCAGCGCCTGGTTGACGCGCGCTCGCAAGGCAGCTTCATCAAGCGTTCTTACTTCGCGGCCATCGAACAAGACGCGGCCCGCGACGACGGTGTGCCGCACATCACTTGCCGTAGCGGAAAAGACGATGGCCGCCGCAGGGTCATGCACCGGCGTGCTATGAGTCGCCGTCAGATCAATCGCAATCAGGTCGGCCTGTTTGCCGGCTTCGAGTGAGCCAATCTGATCATCCAGTCCGAGCGCCTGCGCACCGCCAATCGTCGCCAGTCGCAAAAGCTCGTCGGCAGATGGGCGCTGATAAGATTTCGCGGCGGCCCGGTGAGCCAGTGCGCCGAAACGCGCTTCACTGATCAGGTCGCAGCGATTGTTCGAAGCGACGCTGTCGGTGCCTAAGCCTACCCTGATGCCGGCGTCGAGCATGGCCATAAGCGGCGCGATGCCGTGGCCGAGCTTGGCATTTGACTTTGGGCAATGGGCGACGCGGGCTCGACGCCGGGCAAGCAAGGCGATCTCTTCGTCGTCGACGCAAACGCAATGGACCAGCAAAGGCGCGGCCTCTAGCACGCCGAGTCGTTCAAAATATTTGACGGTCGAAACGCCGGGCGCTTGCCAGTCGATGCCGCGCCGGCGCAAGCCTTCGGCAAATTCGCCGGTGCCGGCGGTCATCATCTCTTGCTCTACTTGCGATTCCGCCGCGTGAATGCAGAGGTCGAGCGACTGGCGCCCGGCGTATTCGGTCGCCAGTTGAAACAATCGCGCCGAGACCGTATAGGGCGCATGCGGCGAGATGCCGACGTGCACGAGCGGGGTCTCGTGCGCGCGCATCTCAACAACTTTGGCCGTTAACTCTGCAAGACTCTGCTCAGCGACCTGCGGGTCAGGGCCGAAACATTCTCTGTAAGCAATACCACGCAGCCCGCTCGCGAGCAGCGCGCCGAACGCGGCGCGTGTGTCGCCGGTGTCGGCAAGCGTCGTGATGCCGGCGCGAATCGCTTCTGCCGTGCCCGCGAGCGCGCTCGCCTGCATATCGTCAGCCGTCAGCCGTTCGTACTTCGTCGTTGTCAGCTTAATAATCCAATCGCGAAACGCCAGGTCTTCGAGAAAGCCGCGCATCAAGGTCAGCTCAAGGTGAGAGTGCGTATTGATGAGGCCGGGAAGCAGAGCCGCGCGGCCAAAGTCGTGGCGCTCGACATCTTTGAATGCGGTATGGGTTTCGATTGCGGCGCGCGGGCCGACAAAGATAATGCGGTCGTCTTCGACCACCACCCCCGCGTCGGCGAGCGGCGGCGACGTGATCGGCAAGACCCATTCGGCAAGGTAGACCTGTTTCGCCATCGCCGATGATTAGACAGGAAGCCCGCCGACGGCGTCAACGACCGGGCGCGGCGATGCTTTAATTATGGTGCGACCATGACGACGCGAAAGCCGATGAAAGGCAGACGGATGTCTGCCGGGTCCCTAGTGCGCGCTGACGAGCGACAATCGTCGCCGCCGTCATAATACGAGCCGCCACGCAGGACGCGCACACTGGCGTCGCCGCGCGACTCCCAACTGCTGGCGTCGGCAGGCGCGCCGATGTAGCTGTCATGCCAGTAATCACTGCACCACTCGGCGACATTGCCGTGCATGTTGTAAAGCCCGAAAGCATTGGGCGCGCTCAGGGCGCCGACCGCTATAGGGCGACGGCGCGGCTCGCCCTTCGGCCCCGCGCCATAAGGATAGTTCGCATCATAATTGACCAGCTCTGCCGTGATCGTCTCGCCGAAATAAAAGGGCGTCTGGGTGCCGGACGCGCAGGCGTATTCCCATTCGGCTTCGGTCGGCAGGCGATAGCGTCGCCCGGTGGCGCGCGACAGCCGCTCGCAGAACTCGACCGCATCCAGCCACGAGATGTTTTGCACAGCCATCTGGTCGTCGCCCTTGAATGACGAAGGGTTCTCTTCGAGCTGGCGGCCAACAATCGGCAGCCGCGCCACCGCACGCCATTCGGCTTCGGTGATCTCATACTTGCTCATGAAGAATCTCGGCACGCGAATCTGGCGCTGCGGGCGTTCGGTGGGCTTGCGCTCGCGCTGAGTTTCGGGCGGCGCTCCCATCTTGAAAGTGCCGGCGGGAATCTCGACCATGTCGAGGCTCACCTCGCCGTCAATGTCTTCGCTGAAGTATGACGCAGAGCGGCGACGCGGCACATTGAGATGGCCTGTTGGCTCAACGGTCAGCACCTCGAATTCAAATGTCTGCATCTCCGGCATGGGCCTGGCGACCACCGCCACAGGCACAGTGTCTGCCGCCACTTTGGGCGGCACCGCGGCGGGCTTCGAGCGGAGGAAGTAGATTGCTGACATCACCGCCAGTATGAGCAAGCCGGCGATGGCCAGAGCTTTGCGGCGGTTGCTCAAAGCGGATGGCGCCGCGGATGGCGCCGTTGCCGTCGCCGCCGTCGCCTGCCACGCCGCTTGCGTGGCGGCTTCGACCGGCCTCACGGTTTGCTGCCGCGCCAGTTGAGCAGCCGCGGTCGTCTGCATGAAAGGCGGCGCGACGCCGGCCAGGGTCACATCGTAAGCCGCGGCACCGACCGTTTCAGGATTTGCGGCGACGGCGCGGCGATAGGTCGTCTCCATCTCGTCAGCAAACTCGGTGACGGTCTGCGGGCGTTTATCGCGATCTTTTTCGAGCGCCCGCAACACGGCCTGCTCGAACTCTTCATACCAGCCGAGCTCCGGGCGCAATTCGCGCGGCTGAAGCGGCGGCTCGTGGAGGTGTTTGTACATCACGCCCATCCACGAATCCGACTCGAAGGCGACGCGTCCCGTCAGCATTTGATAAACCACCATGCCGAGCGAATAGATGTCTGAGCGCGCGTCGATCTTATCGCCGGTCGAGCCAAGCGCCTGTTCGGGCGACATATAATAGGGCGTTCCCATGATGATGCCCGAAGCCGTCCGCGACTGCACCGTGCCCGACTCAGCCAGCCTGGCAATGCCGAAATCGAGAACCTTGACGACGCGCCGGCCATCGTCGTCGCGCATCAGCATGAGGTTATCGGGCTTGATGTCGCGGTGAACGATGCCGAGCCGGTGCGCGGCAGAAAGTCCGGCGCAAATCTGTTTGCTAATCTCGACGACTTCGTCGAGCGGCAGCGCGCCGCGCTCTTGTATCTCGTCGCGCAGCGTCTTGCCGTCGACGTATTCCATGGCAACGTAAAGCTGGCCGTCATCCGAGGCGCGGCTCTCAAAGATCATCACGACGTTGCGGTGATGGATGCGCCCCGAAGAGGCGGCCTCATTCTCGAAGCGCTTGACGATCTCGGGGTCTTCCGAGCAGGCGCGGCTCAACACCTTAAGAGCGACGCGGCGGCGACCGACACGCAACTGCTCGGCGAGGTAGACTTCTCCCATACCGCCTTTGCCCAGCAGTGAGAGGATGTGGTAATCGCGGGTGATCTGCCCGCTCAGGCGCGAGGTGGCGGGGTTCTCCAGAATGTCCATTCGAGTGTAACCTTACTATTGAGAGTGCGTGGGGACGTGAGAGCAGATCGGACAGGCCGATTATAACACCGCGCCGCTGCGCCACAAGGGTTTTTGCTAGCCGCAGGCGGTTGACCGGAGCAAGCGAGGCTGGCTACAATCCGCTTCCAGCCGGCATGCCGGCAATCATTTCACCTGGCAAGGAGATTTGAATAAAGATGGGAGAACGTCAACGAGAGATCAAGCGCCGCCGTCATCGTCAGGAAAAGCGCAAACGGCTGCGCGTCAAGCTATCCAAGGCCAACGACGCCGAACGGCCAAAGATCGAAGCGCAGATTCGCAAGACCTTCCCGAGGTACACGACGGAGATATGAAGGTGGTCAGGAGTCAGGAGTCAGAATGAATTTGGAAGGCGCGAAAAGTGTACGCACTGCCGCCAACTTCTTCTTCTATTCTGTCTTCTGACTCCTGACTCCTGACTTCTTCCGTTAGCATTCCGAGTAGCCGCAGGCGTAGCAGGTGTGGCAGCCTTCGACGCGCACAAAGGCCGAGTCGCCGCAGCTCGGGCAGAGGTCAGCCGAGGTCGCCTGCATCGCTGCCTGCTTCATTTTTTCTTCGACCGCCGGAGCCTCACCCTCGACGCCCATCTGCGCGCCCTGCCCCGCAGCTTCATTGCCGGAGCTGACGTTCAGATAATTCTCTGCCAGCGCCTGGCCGACGGCGTCCGGCAGACTCAGGACACGCCGCTTGCCGAAACCGTAAGAGCGCGCCCCGCCGATGCCTGTAATCTGTTTCACAATCTCGCGAACGCGCTCGACCGGTGACACCGGCGATGCCATGCGCAGGGTGAGTGACATCAGGCGGCCCAGGGCTTCGGCCATCGCTTTGATGTCGGAGCCCGCCTTGCCGATCTCTAAGAAGACCTCGAACGGCTGACTCTCTTCATCCTCGTTCATGGTGATGTGCGCCGTGCCCGATGGCGTCGCCTTGCTGACCGTATAGCCGCGCCGCTTGTAGGGACGCGGACGAACTATCGGCTGATGCGCGTCGGTGGCAACGGGGATTGCGGTCTTTGCCGGCGCATCGGTCGCGGCGGCGGCTGGGGCGGCGCTGACCGTTGCGGTGCTGACCGTTGTTGCCGCCGCGGCTTGCGGTGCAGCGGCTTCTACTTTCGGCGCGTCCTTCGCGATCTTCTTATCCTCTTCCTTGAGGTTGAGCACCTGCACATCGCGCGAGCCGTCGCGGTAGATCGTTCCGCCCTTGCATCCCAGTCGGTAGAGCAACTCGTAAATCTCGCGCGTCTGCTCGACAGTGTAGTTCGACGGCAGGTTGCAGGTCTTCGATATCGAAGAATCAACCCAGCGTTGAATGGCCGCCTGCACCTTGACGTGTTCTTCGGGCGCCAGGTCCATCGCCGTGACAAAGTAACCGGGCAGCGGCTCGCCGGGGTGCGCCTGCTGCCACTCTTCCAGCACCTTGACGCGCTCTTCGTGCTGGCCGAGGCGCGACTTGCGGAAGTAGTTCCAGAAGTAGAACGGCTCGATGCCGGTCGAGGTGCCGACCAGCGTGCCGATTGTGCCGTTGGGCGCCTGTGTGAGCAAAGTCACATTGCGTGCGCCTTTTTCGCGCACCGCTTCGCGCACGTCTTCGGGCATCGATTTCATGTAGCCCGATTGCAAATACTTCTCGGCGTCGAACATCGTGAAGGCGCCCTTCTCTGCCGCCAGGTTGGCCGAGGCGTGATAGGATTCGCGCGAAATGAAGCGATAGAGCCGGTCAATGAACTGCACCGATTCGTCCGAGCCATAGCGAATGCCGAGGCGAATCATCATCTCGGCCATGCCCATAGTGTTCAGGCCAACCCGCCGCTCGGCCTTCTGCTGCGCATAGTTCTCATCGAAGAAGTAAGGCGTCGCATCGATGACATTATCAAGGAAGCGCACCGCATAGCGCACGGCGCGACCGAGGTCGTCCCACGCGACATCGCCGTCACGAACGAACTTCGACAGGTTGATGGCGCCGAGGTTGCAGACGCCGAATCCCGGCAACGGCTGTTCGCCGCACGGGTTGGTGCAGCCGAGATAGCCGGCGTCGTAATACCAGGAGTTCGACATCTTGTTGGCGCGCTCGATGAAAAAGACGCCCGGCTCTGCCGACGCCCAGGCCGATTCGATGATCGAGTTCCAGACTTCGCGCGCCTTGACGGTGCGATGCACGACCGTATTTTTGCCCGCCGCCTGCCACTTCTCCAGATTGCCGTCCCACTGCGTTTCGTAATCGGGGTCACTGACATCGGGAAAGATCAGATCCCAGTCGGCGTCCGCATGCACCGCGTCCATGAACTTGTCGGTAATGCCGACAGAGATATTGGCGTTGGTGATCTTGCCCATCTCGCGCTTCGAGTTGATGAACTCAACGACGTCCGGGTGCCAGCAGTTGAGGATGATCATCAACGCGCCGCGCCGGCTGCCGCCCTGTTCGATCAAACCGGTGACGAACGAGTAGAGCGCGCCCCACGAGACCGAGCCCGACGAGCGCCCGTTGACGCCTTTGACATAAGCATGGCGCGGGCGCAGGCTGCTGACGTTGATGCCGACGCCGCCGCCGCGCGACATGATCTCCATCATCTGCGACAAGGTTTCGACGATGCCGCGCCGCGAATCTTTGGGCGACGGAATAACATAGCAATTGTAGAAGGTGAGCTGCTGGTCGGTGCCGGCGGCAGCGAGGATGCGGCCCGCGGGGACGAATTTCCAGCCGTTAAGCAGCCAGCGAAACTTCTCGTACCACTCGTCGGCGTGCTCGCCTTCGACGGCGGCGATGCCGCGCGCGACGCGCTCCATCATCTGTTCCGGCACCGTCTCTATGGGTTTCGAGACATGCTCGGTGAGACAGTCGATTTGCGCGCCGTCTCGCAGCTCGACGGTGACGCGGCCCGCGCCGCCGGCGGCTTCCGCATCCATTCGGGTGATGACGCCGATCTCGCGCTGGCCGGTCTTGCTGTCCGTGCAGACGATCACCATGTCACCGGGCGACAGCGTCCGCTTGCGCATGTCTTTGAGGGCGTAGCGGTCGAGAAAGATCTTCTGCCCAAGCTCCGACAGTTGATTATTGTCAACGACGCCGGCGTGGCGCACATCGGCGTGTGGCACCAGCGGCGAAAGCGGCTCTTCATTATTCGGGCCGGTGGGATTTTGTGCATTGCCGACAGATCGGGTAGACATTGCTTAATCTCCTAAATCATCTTTGGTCGTAGAATTGCTGGCGCAGCCCTGCTCAGGAGAGAAGGCTCTCCTGTCCCTGCGCGGGCCGGGTAAGTCGGGGACTATACGAGTATTCCTGTAAAGGTCTGTCGTTACGGTTCGGCCACGGCCCTGCTGCCTGAAAGCCGAATCGTTTGTTCCCAGGCGTGATGGCTCTTTCGATTCCGCTGATCGCTCACCGAATCGGTGACGCTCCGCTCCGTCATCCCAGATCTAACCGGCTTCCGAGCCTTAATCATAGCGTCCCTGCCGGGTTGACCACAACGGCTTACCTGCGCTCGGCTACGGCGGCGATTTTCGTCCCGCAACGGATTCGGAGTTTACTCTATACCTAGTCGCGTGTCAATCAAAAAGTACAACATATTGTGGTCGGGGGCGTGATTTAGAAAAAGGCGTTGCGCAAAAAAATAGCCGCTTTGTAACCCCTTGAAATGGCGCTTCCCCACATTTTGGGCGGGACAATCGGCGGGCGCGATTAGGAGGCAGGGGCGACGGCGGCGAGGGGTACGCTCAGGCGAAATTGGGTGCCGTGGCCGTTGGCTGCGGGGCTGATCAATTCGACCAGGCCGCCGAGCTCGACGGCGCGGCGCTGCACGATGGCCAGGCCCAGGCCGGTGCCACGTGATTTCGTTGAATAAAACGGCTCGAAGACTTTCTGCTGTGCCTCCATAACAATACCCGGCCCGGTGTCGGTGACTGTGAGAATCAAGCGCGACGCGTCGGGCTTCGCTTGTCGCGCGCTTTCGATGTGGGCTTGAATCCTTACCTCGCCACCTTCATCCATCGCCTGCACGGCGTTAATCACCAGGTTGCTCAGCGCCTCGCGCAACGCGCCAGCCTCGGTGCCGGTCAGCGTTACATCCGTCGCGGATTCAACCGTGATGACGACGCCAAGCGCTTTCGCCTCGGCGGCAATCAACGCCACCGTTGAGTCAATCAAGTCGGCGAGCGCCACAGGCCGCTGGGCGGCGTGGCTCGGGCGGCTGAAGGCCAGCAGTTGCGAGACCGTGCGGTTCAACCGGTCAATCTCGCTGATGATCAGATACAGGTCGCGGTCGTAAGCTTTCAAGGCTTCCTCTTCGCGCATCACCTGAGCGATGGACTTGATGGCCGACAGCGGATTTTTGACTTCGTGTGCCACCTGCGCCGCCATCTGGCCGAGCGTCGCCAGCCGCTCGCGCGCCGCCAGCTCGCGTTCGAGTCGCACTTTCTCTTCGATCAAGCGGCAGCCTTCGACTTCGACGGCCACCTGCCCGGCGATGACATCTAGCACTGAGCGCTTCTCGCTCGTCAGCGTCTGCGGCGCGGCAGCGATAATCATCAAGCCGATGATCTGCCCTTCGCGTCTGAGCGCGTAGGCGATGGTTGCTCCTATGCCCGCGAGGTCTTCGTCCGTCTCGACAGATTCGGCGGCCCACTCGGCGAGCTTATCAATCAAGCGGCGTTCGGGGCTTGCCGGCGCGGCAGCTTCAACGGTGATGATCCTTACACTTTCAAGCTCCAGGCCGCGCCGAATCGTCTCTTCGCTGTAGCGCACAAAAGCCGCCAGCTCGCCAAAGCCTTCGGCGCCGGTCGCTACCTGACGCACGACGTCGCGATAAAGGCCGATCTCGCTGGTGAACAGTTGATGCACAGCGCGATCAATCGCCCGCACCAGCGGCCCGGCCAGCGCCACCATGCCGAGCAGCAGAATCACTTCGACAACGCCCGGCGTGATCGTGAAGCGGTCAACGAGGAACTGATCAAGCCGCCGCACGCCGTAGGTGTAGACGGCGATGAAGACCAGCGCGAAGACGGCGTAGACCAGACTGTCGCGCACCGCCACGTCAACGATGCGGTAGCGGTAGACGTGATAAGCGACGAAAAAGATCGGCAGCAGCGATAGCAAGATGAAGCTGACCCAGAGGAAATCGTTCGGCCCCGAGCGCGCGATGGCGACGACGTAAAACTGTAATGCGCCGTTCAACACCAGCAGCACACCCAGCCGCTTGAAGAAGGTGCGTTCGCGCTCGGCGTCCTCGGCCAGCTTCTTGACGATGGCCCAATCCAACAGCGCCGACGAGACCATCACCAGCAGATACCAGATGGCGTAAGGGATGAGCAGGGCGCGAATCTTCAGCATGAAGGGGCGGTAATCGCCACTGGTGACGCGATAGATGGCATAAGGCAGGAAGGCCATCGGCACGTAGAGCGCCGCGCCGACCATCTGCACACCGCGCCGCGCGAGCGTCCGGTAGCCGTCAAGCGACGCCCACATCGCGACGTGCGCGTGCAGCAGCGCCGCCGGCAACAGCGCCACCCCCGTCGTCGCCAGCACATCCCAGGCGCGCAGCAGAAAGGTCAGCCGCTCGCGCCCCAGCAACAGCTCGTGCAGGGTGATGAAGAGATTGCCGAGGAACCAGACGCCGAGGCAGAGATTGAGAATTGTGATTAATCGCACGGGCTGCGACTGGCTCTGCTGGGTGCCGAGCCGCCGGCTCCAGATCAGCCATGCGATGTAGAGGTGCAGCATCGCGCCGGTCGCAAAGCCTACGAGCTTGAGGATTTGAATCGGGGACATAATTCAGCGACGCGGCGACACGCCAACGCGGGGACGCAGCGACCGAAAATATGGCGGCGCAATCTAATCGGTTCTCTCTCCCCAAGTCGCCGCGTCGCCGCGTCCTCGCGTCTCAGCCTACCGACCAAAGCGCGCCGCGTCTTTGCTCGCGTAGGCGGCGACGGCGTTATCGGCGATGGTGGTCTGCTTCAGACGGCCAACGACTTCGGTGAGCCGCGCCGCCGGGATGGCACAGGTCATCTCGTTGTTCGACATACCTGTGCGCACGCGGCTCAACATGCAGCCGACCGAGACCACGACAGCATCGTGCTCGCGGGCCATCGGGATGATGTGGCACTGCGGCTTGCCTTCAAACTTCAGGCCCGGCACGGCGTCCGAAAGAATCATTGCCTGCCGCGGGTTGATGCGTAAAAAGATGACGTCGGGGTCAGCCGACGCTTCGGCGAGTGGCCCGTAGGTGATGTGATTGTACTTCTGTTTGACGACAGGGATATGCGGCACGACATCGAGTGTCACCCACCCGGATTCGAGGATCGCCGCGACGTCCGAGTTGCCGGCAACCTCCGCAATGCTTTTGAGTCCGTGAGTCAAACTGCCGACCGAGCAGTTGCCGTGGTCTTCCGGCTCGGTCGTGAAGGTGCGGTGGGCCGCTTCCATCCAGAAGACGCAACCGGCGGGCACCTTGCCCGTGCGCCCGTCGGCCATCGTCTCCGGCACATCGCTCTCAAAGCGCGGCACACCCTGCGGCGCGTCGTCGGAAAAGGTGATCGCCAGCGGCGGCGTTTGTAGTCCAAGCAGCGAGCCGAGTTCGCCCGCCAATGCCTTCCAATCCTGTGTGGTCATCCAGTCATTCTCCTCGTTCAAGTTAGCTGACAAAAATGAATCACCAGGATTATAACGGCTCGCGCCTCACCAGGCGATGGCGTAGCGCCCGCGGCGCGGGTCGGCGCCGCCTTCGATGACGCCTGTATCAGCGCGCAGCAGAATGATGGTCGGGGCGCTCGGATTGCCCCACGCCGTCTGCATCTCGATCTTGTGGCCGCGCGCCGCTAACTGG
>JBJMGU010000183.1:0-10252 GCA_045807765.1 Blastocatellia bacterium | reverse complement strand
CTTGTTACCGCCAGCGTGCGGCAGGGCATCTGGTGAGCCAGTCTCGCGCTTGCGGCGGAGGAAGTTCTTGACCGTGGCGAGGCTGACTTGGAACAACTCGGCGACCTCGCCTTGTGAATACTTGCCGCTTCCACAGGCTTCGACGACTCTGCGGCGCAAGTCGTTGGAATAAGGTTTCATCGTCGTAGACTGATCGGTTTACTAGCTAAATGCAACCGAAAATCGCTCTAAAGCCGCCAGGAGTAATATGGATACCACCCAAAGTTGTTTCTTCGTTTTCATGTACACTATCCTCCAGATAAGTATTCAACGTCGTAGCGTTGCGGATCGGAACCATGCGCCATAGGAGTGCGCCTATACAAAGAGTAAAATCTTATTTCGCCTTCGCCGACAAATCAGTGCGCCGGCGAGCTACGGTATAGATCAGTGGTTTGCTCTCTACTTCCCCTAGCGGACCAACCGTCGGCGAGACCGTGTAGTGCTCCCCTATCGTCAAGCCACTAATCGTCATCATCAAGCCGCCCGGACGTTACTGGCCAGGGGCTTCCCGTCTCGCCCCTTAACTATTTCGAACTGCACCTTCTGCCCCTCTTTGAGCACCTTAAACCCGTCCATATTAATAGAGGTGAAATGAACGAAGAGATCCGGTCCGCCGTCGTCGGGAATAATATAACCGAACCCCTTTGCTTCGTCGTAACATCGGACTGTCCCCGTAGCAAACAACAGCCGGTGGCTGACTCTGATAAATCCAAATGGCTCAGCTTGTTTCGACTTAAGAAGTCCGGCATTCGGACGGCATGCGCTTTGTGCTGCGGGGGGCGCCGGCGCGCGCATCGGTGGAGGCGCAGGCGCTTTAGGCGCTTCAACCGCAGGGACGGCGGCGCTTGTTTCCGCGCTCATCCAACTTGTCCAGATGCTATCTTGAGTTTGTTTGTCCTCAACCACCGATTTAACATCGGCAAAGAGCAGCGATAGAATTTGGCTCTTTGTTTTGCCCGCCAAATCTTCGCGTGCATCCCACTTTTCCGTGATTGCTGTGACCGTATCTTCGTCGTCAATCAGGTTGGCGAGTCCGTCCTTGAGTTCGGCGATCAAGGCGGATACGGCTTCGGCATCCAGCCTCTGATTTGAATTGCTTTGTGCCATTGCAGCAAAGCTCAACATCACACACATCAGCAACGAAGCGATGACGAGCCTTGTCCAACTGATCCTTTTGTTGAAGATCAAATTCATTTTATTTTCTCCTCGAATCGGTTTCTTAGCTTTCCAAAACAAGCTGGTGAATGTCGAAAGGCCAGGCATATTTAAACAGGGTTCCCTACCCGTTGTAAGTTGATATGACGCCAATGATGCCGCCAGTTTCCATGCCGAGGTGTCCCTTACTCTGGTTGCGATAGTTATGAGTGCGATTGAGCGGCCCGCCCCTGGTTCGTAGGATGCGGCCAAACTCTTCTTTCAGGCATCGCTCTCATGAGAGAAGGCGGGATTCGAGCGCAAAAGTGTTAACGCCGCGAAGAAAATGTCCTGGGCGAATTTCTTCGGGCCGAGATTGTCCTGACTTGCGATAGCGTAGCGTGGCTGCGTTGCATCCGCTTGGCGTCACCGCCAAACTCTCAACCTCTTTCCACGATCCCGTTTCAGCCTTCGGGATCAATCGGCGCGACGACGACCGCCGTGCCGTAGGCCAGGACTTCGGTGACGCCGTTCATAATCTCGTTGGCGTCATAGCGCATGCCGATAATGGCGTTGGCACCGATTTCGCTGGCGTGTTGGATCAGTATCTCGAAGGCTTCGGCGCGGGCAACTTCGCACAGCTTGGTAAAGGCCGTGATGTTGCCGCCGACAATCGTTTGAAACGCGCCGCCGAGCGTGCCGAAGATTGACCGCGAGCGCACCGTGATGCCGCGCACGACGCCGAGGTTGCGGATGAGCTTGAAACCGTCGAGCGTGAAGGCCGTCGTCACCATGTGCGGCGACAGCCGGTAACCCTGCGACACTTGATAGGGGGCGTTGGCGGTGAGGCTCTGCTGCGCCTGTTCAAGATGTTCGAGTCTGTCTTTCATTGTTTCTTTCGCCTTTCATTTCACCAAGAGATTACAAGTGCCGCAAAGATAATTCCGGCTCGCGGCAAACGCAAGCGTGAATCACTCTTGGGCAATCGCGTCCGGTTGGACGAATCACCGATGAGCCGTCTGACCGGGCTTGCTCTGGATTGCGGCGACTGGGGCCAGCCGCTACAATCTTCATTCAACTTGACCCTTCGAGGAGCAATCGCGTGTCAGAGATTCAGCGCAGAAAATCGGTCGCGGTTAACGTCGGCGGCATCCATGTTGGCGGCCCGCATCCTATCGTCGTGCAGTCTATGACCAACACCGATACGGTGGACGTCGCGGGCACCGCCGAGCAGTGTGAGCAGTTGGCGCGCGCCGGCTCGGAGCTTGTGCGGGTGACGGTCAATACCAAGCAGGCCGCCGCCGCTGTGCCGCACATCGTCGAGCGCTTGGCCGAACGCGGCATTCAGGTGCCGATCATCGGCGACTTTCATTACAATGGCCACATCCTGCTGAAAGCCTATCCCGACTGCGCGCGAGCCCTGTCAAAGTATCGCATCAACCCCGGCAACGTCGGGCCGGGGCAGCACCACGACAAAAACTTTCAGGCGATGATTGAAGTCGCCATCGAAAACCGCAAGCCGGTGCGCATCGGCGTCAACTGGGGCTCGCTCGATCAATCGCTGCTGACCCGTCTGATGGACGAAAACGCCAAACGCGCCAACCCCAAAGACGCCGGCGACGTGATGCGTGAAGCGGTCGTCGTCAGCGCCCTGGAATCCGCCGAGCTGGCCGAACGCTGCGGCCTGCCACACGATGCCATCATTCTGAGCGCCAAGGTTTCTGAAGTTCAGGATTTGATCGCCATCTATCAAGACCTGGCAGCGCGTTGCGACTATCCCCTGCACCTGGGACTGACGGAAGCCGGCATGGGCAGCAAAGGCATCGTCGCTTCGACGGCGGCCATGAGCGTGTTGCTGCAACAAGGCATCGGCGACACGATTCGCGTATCGCTGACGCCGCGGCCCAATGGCGACCGGACGGAAGAGGTCATTGTCGCGCAGCAGATTTTACAGACCATAGGACTGCGCAGCTTCATGCCGCTGGTGACGGCTTGCCCCGGTTGCGGGCGCACGACCAGCACGCTGTTTCAAGAGATGGCCGAAGACATTCAGACCTACATCCGCGAGCAGATGCCTGTGTGGAAGCAGAACTACGTCGGCGTCGAAGAGATGAAAGTCGCGGTGATGGGTTGTGTGGTCAACGGGCCGGGCGAATCCAAGCACGCCAACATCGGCATCTCGCTGCCGGGCACCGGCGAAGACCCGCGCGCGCCTGTCTATGTAGACGGAGCGAAGTTCATCACGCTGCAAGGCGCAGCCATTGTGCCGGAGTTCATCAAGCTGCTGGATGAATATGTCGAGACGCGCTATCGCAGCCGCGAAGCCGAAGCGCCGCAGTTACAGTTCCAGGTTTGATTCAGCTCTTGTCGCAAAACCAAAGCGGCGACCGTTCGTTTGATTGGACGGTCGCCGCTTTTCTCTTTCTCCGTGTCGCCGCGTCGCCGCGTCAGTTCTTCTTTTCTTCTTCAGGGCTCTTGCCGGGATTCTTGATCCGGTTGATGGTGTCTTCGATGATCTGTTTGAACGGGCCGCTCGGAACGCCGGCAGGCGGATGCGCGGCTAGCTCTTCAAGCAGCGGGATGGCGCGCGGGTCGCCAATGGCGGCAAACGCCTGGATGGTGTTGAAGACCAGTTCGAGCGAGCGGTCTTTTAGCGCCGCCGCCAGGGCTTGAAAGGCGCGCTCGTTGCCTTTAGCCGAGTGCGCCAGCGCTTGAATCGCCGCGACGCGCAGGCTGGTGCGGTTGCCGGGCGCGGCGTACTTCAAGGCCAGGTCAACCGCCCGCGGATCATTCAGCGCCGCAAGGCCGGCGAGCGCGCCGCCGAGAATCGTGTCCTGCCACGACGGCGTGTTTAAGGCCGCAGACAACACGTCGAAGGCTTGCGGAGCATGGCTTTCGCCGAGCGCCCGCGCCGCATCGGCAACGGCATAATAGCTCGGATCATTCTTGATGATGCCGATGTAGAGATCGGCGAGCTTCGCATCCTTGAACTGGCCGAGCCCGCGGATGGCTTCGCGGCGGATGCGCGAATCCTTGTCCTTCACCGCTTCGATCAGCGCCGGTCGCGCCGCTTCATTTTTCAACTCGGCCAGCGCCCGCGTCGCTTCGACGCGCACAGCCCAGAACTGATCCGCCGTCGCCGCCTTGCCGAGCGCGGTGATGGCTGCCGGCGTGCTGTGCGACTTCAGCTCGATGGCCGCGCCGACGCGCCCCATCACGTCTGCGTCGTGCAAGAGCTGGTAAGCCAGCTCTTCTTCCGTGCGGTTGAACTTCACCTGCTTGATTAAGATATTGCCGCGATCAAAATTGACGATCAACGGCTTCGAGTCGGCGCTAAAAGTGAACTCTTTCTCGCGCGCATCGATCCAGACGCGGTGGACTTGCTCGCCGCTCGCGGTGGTGATGGCGACGTCAACCGGCATAGTGAAAAATTCCGGCGAATGAAACCACGGGCGCGCTCCGTCGGCCTTCTGCGTCTGCTTGACGCTGAGCTTCACCGTCTTTGCGGCTTCGTCATACGTCGAGGTGATCTCGAATTCGGGGTGGCCGATCTTGTAGAGCCACTCATCGAAGAACCATTGCAGGTTCTGGCCTGTGGCCTCTTCGATGGCGACCAGCAGTTGCTGCGTCTCGACGTTCTGGAAAGCGTGCTTCTTGACGTAATGATTGAGCGCCCGCCAGAACAGCTCGTCGCCCAGCACGAAGCGCAGCATGTGAATGACCGCGCCGCCGCGCGGGTAGGCATAAACGTCGAACACGGCGTCGGCGTTGGCGTAGCGGTGCGTGACGATGGGGCGGCGGTTGCCTTGCGCCCAGGTCTGAAGATAAGCCTGCTGGTTGCCGCGCATTTCGTAGAGGTAATCCGCCTTGCCGAGATCATGCTCAGTCCAGGAGGCTTCCATAAACGTCGCGAACGATTCGTTGAGCCATATCTCGCCCCAGTCGCGGCAGGTCAGCAAGTCGCCGAACCACGAATGCGCCAGCTCGTGCGAGATCAAGCCGTCGCTCGACACGTCAAGGTGGGCGCGCTTGTCATGCACAGAGTTGTCTGTGAGCGTCGTCGCTGTGATGTTCTCCATGCCGCCGCCGAAATCGCGCACCGTCGTCTGGGCATATTTCGCGTAGGGGAAATCAACCCCGAGGCGCTCAGAGAAAAACGACACCATCTGCGCCAGCTTGCCGAACGAAACGCGGGCGTTTTCGACCTGATCGGCGTAGACGTAGGATTCAACCGGAATGCCCTTGAAGCTGTCTTTCACTTCGGCGAACTTACCGACGATGATCGACACCAGGTAGCTCGAAAAAGGCTTGTCCATTTTCCAGTGCCAGGTTTTCGTATGCTCAGTTGGGCCGGCAGTGACGCCGGCCAGCTCGCCGTTTGAAATGACCTGGAAAGTGTCGTCCACCACGGCGATCAATTCGGTCGTCGCTTTGTCATTGGGATAGTCGTAGCAAGGGAACCAGTAATGATTATCCTGCGATTCGCCCTGCGACCAGATTTGCAAAGGCCGCGAAGGGTCGTCCGGGGTCGGCCCAATGAAGGTGAGGCCGCGCTCGGGCTTCGCTTTATATTTGATGACAAGACGTAGCTCGCTGCCCGCCGGGTAGCTTTTATCGAGCGCGATGTAGAGATGCTCTTTGTCTTCGTAGCGGAACTTGAGTGCCGCGCCGCTTTCAAGCTTTACCGAGTCAATCTGCATATTGCCCGCGTCCAGTTCAATCTCTTTCAGGTCGCTGCGGAATGGGCGCAGGCTGATCGTCGTCTGACCGGAGACAGACTTCGCCGCCCAGTCGAAGCTGACCTCAATGCGGTAATGCTGCACATCATAGTCGTGGCTGCGCGGCCACTGCACCGGCGGCGCCACAGGCGGCGTGGCGGTTTGCGGCGACTGCTGCGCGGCGCCTTGCAACGTCGGACAGATGAGGATTAAAACGAGCGCCGCGGCGCACAGGAATTGGCGAAGGCGAGAAGACAGATGAATCATCGAATCTCCAGATCAGATTGACGGACTCAGCAGCGTGACACAAAAGCGCGGCTCAGGTGTCATTACTCACCGAGCCGCGCCCCTTCACAATTAAACTGGACAGGTGCTTGCATAGCAAGCTGACCCTTATAGCGGATTTCATATGGAAGTAGCGCCATCTAACAGATTGCGCTACACGGCAAACCCAATTGCAATCTGCTCTAAGGCTTCTTCTCAGCCGCCTTGTCGTGCTCGTGAGGTGCAAGGTAAGGCACCTTCATTTCGGCGGCAGTGCGCAGCTTGCCGTAACGCACTTCGACGGCGAAGGTGTCGGTGTCGTTTTCGGGGCGCACGTCGAAGCTCAGGTAATTAACCACCGGGCCGTCCATCGCCGCAGTCATCGGGATCATGATGTCTTTGCCGCCGCCCGACAGCACCAGCTTGTAGTTATCGTTGGCGTCATAGTTGAAGCCCATCGTGTACGAGCCTTTGGGCACCGCGACGCCGCCGACGGTGATGTCAAAATCGCTGTCGAGCTTGCCGATGCTCTTCCACAGGCGATTGAAGGTGGTCATGGCCCGCTCAGTCTTGCGCTGGCTGAAGCCCTGCTCGTTGTAATGTAGCGATTTGTAGCTGAGCGTTAACTTGCCGGCGCCTTCGATGCTCAGAGTGTGCGAGAGATTTTTAGCGACCGTGCGCGGGTCGTGCGCCAGCGCCAACTGCGCGGCGAACAACGCGACAATCAGAGAGGCAAAAAGTCTTTTCATTAGCTGTCTCCTTAAAATGAGTTATGTGAGCTGCGGAGTTGCGATTATATCGTTTCACCCCATGAGAGACAACGGTTCGCGCGATTCGCCAGCCGGCGGTGCGATCCCCGGCGCTGCTTCGCTCCGATGAATCATTCTGAAGGGCTTACCATCTCCCAGAAAATGCTTTCCGCTGCCTTGTAGGGGTCCGCCCCATCCTGGACTTTATCAAGCAGCCTTTGTGTCGGCCCGAACGGCGACAGCAGCGTGTCGGCTTGCAGCCAGGCCACCAGCGCCGTGGCAAATTGCTTATACGACTGGGCGGCGATTATCAGCTCGTAATGAAATCTCTCCGGCTCCATCCCCTCGCCGATTTTGACCAGGTAGCCGAGCGGACCCCGTTCTTCGGAATAGTTGACTGCCAACCGCTCGATCAGATGACGGCGATTGTTATCATCAGTCTCATGGGTGATGAGCAGGTCGAGAATCTCATCTTTCAACTTGTTTTCATGCGCCTCGCGGCCATAGTGCGCGGTGGCGAAATACATTAAGTGCATACGTACCTCCGGGGAGAAATCGACGATTTGCTTTACCAGGCGGAAGATGTCGCTTGCTTCTGCTTCGGAGGTGACTCCGTAGAGTATTTTCTCGATGGCTAGGCGGAAATCATAATGCGTGAGCAAGCCCTTGCTCACCCCCAGGCGTAAAAGGCGCATGATTTTTTTCTTCTCAGGAGGGGTGTATTGTCCGCCGCATAATGCGACCAGCGCCTCAAGAGCTTGTGCCCGCTTCTGGTCCGATTTCATTAGTTCGCCGACTGCTGAGATGGTTTCGTTAAAGCTCGTTTCGACCCATTCCAGCAGGGTGTAGCCGCTAAGCTGCGAGTGGCCCGCCTTGAATAACGCGAGCAGTTCGTGAATGACCGTCTGGCGATACTTCTTCAAACGCCCGATCCCCAGCTTAATTGTCACCTCGACCTCCGGGGCAACTGTGCCCTGGAGTCGCGAGAACAATTCATAAAGCCTGTCCTCTAGCGCCTCATCGGTGGCGCTGCGCGTCGGCACCGATGAGGCGACAAAAGCTGCAACCGCTCTCAGCCGGTCGTCTTGCCCATCTACCCAGCTAGAGCAAAGCGCCAGCGTGTGGTTCAAGTCATGCTCCAGGATGTAGAGCAGCAGGCGCATGGCCGGATAGCCCTCGCTGTGGGCGAGCATCTCGCACAGGGCGTCGAAGGCAAGGTGGCGATAAAAGAACATCAATGCCATTGCCGCGTCGGAGATTTCCGATTTCCCTTCACGCAGCCTAGTGGTATCGCTCAACCAGTTGACCAGAATCCGAAAAGCCGGCACCGGCGCGCCGCGCATCAGGTCAACTAAAATAGACGCCGTGTGCCGTCCCTTGCTGAACGCATAGCGGTCGAGGTCTTTCCAGTGGTGGTGCTCGAACTCATAGGAGTTCTCCTGGATCAGGAAAAGCTTCAGCACCTCGAACTTGAATGTCAGGGGCAGGGCGAGTTGCGCAATCGTGGCGCGGAAACTTAAATAGTCGGACATGTAGGAATCGGGCGGGGCCATCAGGCGTGCCATGGTAGCAATCTCTTCCGTAAAGCGCCCCGGCTCCCGGACTTGTTGGAGCAACTGCACGAAGACGTACTCTAACGCAATGCTTGACGTCTTCTGGTCGGCGTACAAATCACACATGAAGGCCAGGGCCTGCTTCACCTCTTCGAAGTGTTCTTGGTCATCGAGCCGCAGAATGGCGTAGAGCACGGTGCCGCTGGTCAATCTTGAGTGTTGCTCGCCCTCCTGACGAAGCAGGTCAGTCAGCGCCGCCAAGTCCAACAACTGGCCGTGGAGAAATTCGGCCACCTCATCGAATGCGAAGCGAATGTTGCTGCCGGCGGAGGTGAACAGTCCTTCCTGGATGAGCCGGTTCGCCAAGTCCGGGTTCTCGCTGAACAACTGGAAGAATGCCTCGGCGGCGATTTCGAACCTTCCCTTCGCGAGGGTCGCGCGGGCGACGCGGTACAGGGCCTCTTCTACATATGGGCGGATGACCTGCGGGGCGAGTGCCTGAGCGATGCGCTCACACTTCATCCCGATAAAGTGCTGTAAGACCCGATACCGCGTCGTCGGCAGCTCCCCTTGCCCTTTCTCACGCTGCATCTCCCAATAGATACGGACGATCATCGGGTGCCGAAGGTCGCGCGCCGAGAGGAATCCCCGCAGCCCATATGCCGCTCTGGCTTTTTCCGCCTCCTCCCGGCTGAAGTCGCCCAGTTGAATCTCCACGGCGTTGGCGTTCTGTTTCGACGCTTCATCCCGGAAGATCAGCCGGCGCGGGAACAGGCTCTGCCACACCTGCCAGAATTCCGGGCGGGAGCTGACGATGAGCTTCGTCTGCGTCTCCTCGACCCAGGCGACCGTGCCTTCGATCCAGGTTTGTAAGTTCCCTGATAACTGCGCAGGGATTTCGTTCAGGCCATCGAGCAGCACGATGAGCGGTTGGCGGTCGGCCCGCAAGGCGTTCACCAATAAAGCGACATCGCCGGGATTCCCGAATAGCCGGGGGGCAATGTTTTGCAGCCGGGCGTTGAGGGCCGTCGGCAAGTCGCCCTCATCTTGGCGCAAATAGCGGGCCAGTAACAGCAGAACGGGTTTGTTCTCGCTGCGTTGTGCCACCTGTGATAAGAGCATTGTTTTGCCGACCCCCGAGTTATCGACGATGGGCATGATCAACGATTGACTCTCAAGAAAAGCGCCAACGCGGGCCTCCGCCGCCCGCTCACAATACAGCGCGGGGAGAAAGTACTCCCCGCGGATCAACTGCTGCACCACTGCTCCGCGCTGCCTGCGACAAAGCGCGATTGCCCCGAGGTGGTTCAAGAACCGCCCAAACCTGGGCACGGCTTTGCGGTTTGCCTCGAACAGATTGCTAAGTACCGGCGCGTGCTGCTTGATCCGGGAGAAGGGGATTGCAAAGCCTGCCGGGGGGCCGTTGCGCTCTAGCTTGGCGACGATCATGGCGAACGCGACTCCGGTTTCCGGGTCGATGACCGGAGCGCCGCTCGCGCCATGGTCGATAACGTCGTCTTTTAGCGCCAACACGCCTGTGAGCTTATAGGTGTTCCCGCTAGGCGTTTCTAGCTGGATCTCCGTATCTCCGGTAATTTCACCCTGTAAGGGCAATGGCATTAAGTTAAGCCAATAGCTTTTTGACATACTTGTGAAAGCGCAGGCGGTAGGCATAGCGCAGTTGCTTGTTGCGCTCCAACTGCCTTCCCGGTCGGGCTCGCGTCGGGTTCTTGCGAAACAGATGATGCAGTTCGTTAAGCACTTCATCAACCGATTGTTGGCCGACGAGCAACTG
>JBJMGU010000182.1:0-6382 GCA_045807765.1 Blastocatellia bacterium | reverse complement strand
GACCAGATGCAGCGCCGGCCAGAAACGCTCGAAGCCATCGTAAGTGTCGTTGCCCCATCCGAGCGCCGAGATGTAATTCGACAGCGCGTCGAGCCACACATAAATCGTGAGCTTCGGGTCGCCCGGCACAGGGATGCCCCACTTCACCGACACGCGGCTGACCGACAAATCTTTCAGGCCGCCGGCGACAAACGAGCGCACTTCATTGCGCCGCGCTTCGGGCTGCACGAATTCGGGTCGCGAGTCGTAGAGGTCGAGCAAGGGCTGTTGAAATTCAGAGAGCTTGAAGAAGTAGCTCTCTTCCGAGACGCGATCCAGCGGGCGCTCGTGCACCGGACAGATGGGATTCTCGGCGTCTTCCGCCACTTCTTTGAACTCGTTGCAGTTGCCGCAGAACCAGCCGTCGTAAAAACCTTTGTAAATGTAGCCACGATCACTAAGAAGCTGAAAGAGCTTTTGCACAGCCGCTTCGTGCGCCGGGTCGGTGGTGCGAATCCAGCGGTCGTATTCGACGCCGAGTGGCGCAAACGCCGTCTGAAATTCGCGGACGATATGATCAACGTACTCGCGGATGGGCACCTTGCGCGCTTCGGCGGCGCGCTCGATGTTGATACCGTGCTCGTCTGTGCCCGTCAGCATGAACGCATCGACGCCGCGCTGCCGATGAAACCGGGTCAGCGTATCGGCGATCAGCGTCGTGTAGGCATGGCCAATGTGCGGCCTGTCATTCGTGTAATAGATCGGTGTCGTGACGTAGAAAGTTTTTTTCATAACAAGTGACAAGTGACAAGTGACAAATGACAAGAATTAAGTAGCTGTCGCGCCCGCGTCAGTCATCCTCTTTTCTTGTCACTTGTTACTTGTCACTTGTTACCTCCGATAAGCGCCATCGCTTCGCTGCGGGTGCGCGGGTCTTTCAGGAAGCCGCCGCGCAAGGCGCTGGTGATGGTCTTGGCGCCGGGCTTTTTAACCCCGCGCATCTCCATGCAGAGATGCGCGGCTTCGATGACCACCATCACGCCTTTGGCGCGCAGTTCGGTGTAGAGCAGATCGGCAATTTCTGTAGTCAGCCGCTCCTGAATCTGCGGCTTCTTCGCCATCGCGTCGGCGACCCGCGCCAGCTTCGATAACCCGACAATGCGCCCGTCGCGCGGAATGTAGGCGATGTGCGCGACGCCAACGAAGGGCACGAGATGATGTTCGCAAAGACTGTAGAGCGGGATGTCTTTGACGATGACCATCTCGTCGTGGGTTTCGGCGGGGATGACCTGCAAGACCGCACGCGCGTCCTGGTGCAGCCCGGCGCAAATCTCTTCGTACATCAAGGCGACGCGGCGCGGCGTGCCTTGCAAGCCGGGCCGGTCGGCGTCTTCGCCGATGCCTTCCAAGATCATGCGCACGCCGGCTTCGATCTTTTCCAGGTTCATCTTCGATTGGCCATTCGGCGGCGCGTGATTATGCTTTTTCGGATTCGCCATTCTGGTCGTCTAATCTCTCGCGGTAACGGGCGCTGGCGGCGGATTGAACTTCGATAATCGGCACGTCCAATTGCCGGGCCAGCCGCGCGCAGTCTTCATACTCCGGTTGAAAGTGTAACGTGCGCCCGCCGTCACGCGCCACCTTAACGCGCACTTCGCCATAGCACGTCTCGACCGTTTCAAGCGTTCGTGCCAGCACGCGCCGCCGCGCGTCGTAGTAGCGCACGCCGAGCGTTGTCGTTTCGGCGAGCAACATCTGGATGATCGTTTCACGCGCTGCCGGCTCGCACAGCACGGTCAGTAAAATGCCCGGTCGTGATTTCTTCATCTGCGTCGCCGTCAAAAAAACGTCGAGCGCGCCGAGCATGAGCGCCTTCTCCATCACGAAGCCGAACGCCTGCGGATTCATGTCATCAATGTTGGTTTCGATCACAGCAATCACTTCATCGTGTCCGGTCAACGCCTCAGAGCTTTCTACATCACCCAGCACAACGCGCAGGGCGTTCGGAAAGCCTTGGGGATCGCGGCTGCCCGCGCCGTAGCCGGTTTTTGCAATCTTCATCCCCGGCAGCGGCCCGAAGGATTCCGCAAGTGTGGCAATGATCGCGGCACCGGTCGGCGTCACAAACTCGCCTTCGATGTCGCCCGCATACACCGGCACGTCGCGCAACAGCTCGGCGGTTGCGGGGGCCGGCACAGGCATCAAGCCGTGCGCGGTCTTTACCGTGCCGTGACCGACGCGCAATGCCGAAGCCAGGCAGCGCTCGATGCCAAGCAGCTCAAAGCCGATCATCGCGCCGACCGTATCAATGATCGAATCCATCGCGCCGACTTCGTGAAAGTGGACGCGCTCGCGTGTCGTCGCGTGAACAAGCGCCTCGGCGTCGGCGAGCAATTCAAAGGCTCGCACGGCGCGTTGCTTTGTCAGATCGCTGAGTGTCGAACGGTTGATGATCTCGCAAATATCTTTAAGATGGCGGTGTGGCTGCGTTGCTTCATCAACCGCGACATGGAATTTGGTCGCCGCGATGCCGCTGCGTTTGACGCGTTCGGTGCTGACTTGATAGCCGCGCAAGCCGAGCGATGCGAGTTGCGTTTGCAGCTCATTCCAGTCCGCGCCGGCATCTATGAGCGCGCCGCAGATCATGTCGCCGCTCGCGCCGGCGAAGCAATCAAAGTACAAGGCGCGCATCAGCCTCGCTCCTTCAAGAACCGCGGCAGGATTTCGCCCGCTTTGCCGAGCAGCGTGTCATCGGCAAGAAACGAGATGTCGGTCATCTCAGGGTTGACTTCAATCACCCGCGCGCCCGCCTGCTTGGCGGCAACCGGCAACCCCGCCGCCGGATAGACCACCGCCGATGTGCCGATGACAAAGAAGAGATCAGCGCGGCGGGCAGCTTCTTCGGCGCGCTCGAAGATGCCTTCGGGAAGTAGCTCACCGAACAGCACCACATCAGGCCGCGCCGGCGAGCCGCAGACCAGACAAAGCGGCACGTCTTCGAGCGGCGTCTCGCGGGCTTCAAAGGTCGAAGCGCAGCGCAGGCAGCGCGCCCGCCAGATGTTGCCGTGAACTTCGAGCAGGTTGAGGCTGCCGGCGGCGCGGTGCAGGTCGTCAATGTTTTGCGTGATCAGCGTGAACTCTTCAAAGCGCCGCTCCCATTCGGCCAGCGCGTAGTGGCCGGCGTTCGGCGCGACTTCGGTGAGCAAGCCGCGGCGGTAATCGAACCACTCCCAGACGAGCTTCGGGTCGGTGCGCATCAATTCGGCGGATGATAATTCGGTGACGGGCCGCCCGCGCCACGTCCAGATTTCGGCTCCACCGCCACCGCGAAACGTCGGCACGCCGCTCTCGGCAGAGATGCCCGCGCCGGTCAGCACGGCGACCCTGCGCGCGCCGTCGAACATCATCCGCAGCTCGTCTGTGACTTCGTTGAGCACCATAACCCACTCATCTTAACAGAAAAATGACGAGTCTATAGACCGCGCAGGGCCAAGTCAACGACGCTTTCAAAAGCGCAAAACGGCTGATATGATCAGTGATTCAGCCGGTCAGCAAAGGGCTGGCTGTAGGTTTTAACCTACGGAGTTGAGCGCCAAATGACGATTCAGCAACAGGTGCGCGACGAGCTGCGCGCCGCCATCAAAGCGTTGTTCGATATTGACCTCGCCGAATTCACCAGCGAGATACCGCCGCGCACAGAGCTGGGCGATCTGGCCTTCCCTGTCGCTTTCGAGCTGGCTAAACGCCGCAAGGCGGCCACCGGCGAGAAACAGAACCCGCGCGAAGTCGCGACGCGACTCGCCGAAAAGCTGCGCGCCATCGAAGGCGTCGCCCGCACCGAAGTCGCGGGTGCCGGTTATATCAACGTCTACTTTGATCGCGCCAGTTATTTATTGAACGTCGCGCAAGGCAGCGCCGCGACCGCGCCGCAGCTCGGCGGCAAGATCATCGTCGAGCACACGGCAGTCAATCCCAACAAGGCGGCGCACATCGGCCATCTGCGCAACGCCGTGCTCGGCGACACCACTGTGCGATTGCTGCGTGCCGCCGGCGAGACCGTCGAGGTGCAGAACTACATCGATAACACCGGCGTGCAGGTCGCCGATGTCGTCGTCGGCTTCCGCCACATCGAGCAGAAATCGCTCGAAGAGATCAAAGCCATCGAGGGCAAGTTCGATTTCTATTGTTGGAACCTGTACGCGCGCGTCGGCCAGTTCTACGAAGAAGACAAATCGCGCCTTGCGCTGCGCGCCGAAACTTTGCACGCCATCGAATCGGGCGAAGGCGAAGTCTACGAAATGGCCGACTATGTGGCGACGCGGATCGTTCATCATCACCTCGATACCTTCCTGCGCGTCGGCATCAAGTATGACGTATTGCCGCGCGAATCGGACGTACTGCACATGCATCTCTGGAACCGGGCCTTCGAGTTACTGAAAGCACGCGGCGCAATCGAGCAGGTCAGCGAAGGCAAGCTCGCCGGTTGCTGGGTCATGCGAGCCGCAGACGACGGCAAGCCCGCCGACGAAGAAGAGTCCGAGCACGAGGCCGACAAAGTGATCGTGCGCTCGAACGGCACGGTGACCTACACGGGTAAAGATATCGCCTTTCATCTGTGGAAGCTGGGGCAGCTCGACCTCGATTTTTATTACAAGCCGTTTCGCACATACCCCGACGGCCACACGGTCTGGGTGACGACATCAAACGAGCGCGATGATTATCCGATGCATCCGAAGTTCGGCAACGGCGCGGCCTACTTCAATGTCATAGACATCGGCCAGTCTTATCCGCAGCACTACGTCAAGCTCGGTGTCATGGCCGTTGACCACGACGAGCGCGTCGAGCGCAGCGCCCACCTGGCTTACGAAAAAGTGACGCTATCGCCAGCCGCCGCCGAACAGTTGGGCCAGCAATTGTCCGAAGAAGATCGCAAGCGCGGCGCTGTTTCGATGTCCGGTCGCAAGGGGCTTGGCGTCAAAGCCGACAATTTGATCGATCAGTTGCAGGCGAGCGCCTTCGCAGAGGTCGAGAGCCGCCATCCTGAGTTGGACGAGTCAGAACAGCAGGCTACCGCGCATAAAATTGCCGTCGGCGCGCTGCGCTATTTCCTGCTCAAGTACCTGCGCAATTCAATCATCGCCTTCGACTTCAAAGAGGCGCTATCGTTCGACGGCGAGACCGGCCCTTATATTCAGTATTCGGTCGTGCGCGCCAATTCGATCTTCCGCAAGCTGACCGACGCCGGCATTACGCCGGGCGCGGCGGCCTTGCGCGAAGTGGGGCGCGAGCGTCTCAACGAGTTGCTCGGCAATGAAGCGGGCGATGATCTCTGGTCGCTCTGTTATCTGGCATCGCGTCTGGATGAAGTCATCAGCGGCGCGGTTGGCACGCTTGAGCCGGCCATCGTCGCCAAGTGGACGTTTCAACTGGCGCAGCGCTTCAACCTGTTTTATCACCATTATCACATTCTCTCCGAAACGGACGCCGACCGCCGCGCCCTGCTGGTCGCCATCACGGCCATCGTGCGCGAAAGGCTGATCGCCGCGCTCGACGTGCTCGGCATCGAAGCGCCGGAGCGCATGTAAGAATTCCAATCGGTGTGGCGCAAGCTAACCGCTTGCGCCATGACCCGCGCAAGCGGTTAGCTTGCGCCACAGAGAACCGAGGATATACGGCATGCTCATCGTCATGACTTCTGAGGCGACCGAGGCGCAGGTCGAAGACGTCCTGCGCGTCATTCGTAGTCTGGGCTACAAACCACACCCGATGCCCGGCGCGACGCGCACGGCGATTGGCATCACCGGCAACCCTGGGGCGATTGATCCCGCTCACTTCGAGAACCTGCCCGGCGTCGCCGAGGCCATCCGCGTCTCAAAGCCCTATAAGCTGGTCAGCCGCGACCTCAAGCACGAGGATACGGTTGTGCAGATCGGCGATGCCGACATCGGCGGCCCGCAGCCGGCCATCATCGCCGGCCCGTGTGCCGTCGAATCGCATCAACAAACAATGGAGATTGCCGAGATCGTCGCCGCGAGCGGCGCGCAGTTCTTCCGCGCTGGCGCCTTTAAGCCGCGCACTTCGCCTTACTCGTTTCAAGGGCTGGGCGTCGAAGGATTGAAGATACTGGCCGACGTGCGCGACCGCTTCGGGCTGAAGATCGTCACCGAAGTTCTGGACACAGAGACAGCAGATGTCGTCGAAGAGTACACCGACGTGCTGCAAATCGGCGCGCGCAACATGCAGAACTTCTCTCTGCTCAAGCGTGTCGGCCGGGCGCGCAAGCCTGTGATGCTCAAGCGCGGGCTGGCGGCGACGCTTGAAGAATTCTTGCTAGCTGCTGAATACATCATGGCCGAGGGCAACTATAACGTCATCCTCTGCGAGCGCGGCGTTCGCACCTTCG
>JBJMGU010000181.1:0-8635 GCA_045807765.1 Blastocatellia bacterium | reverse complement strand
GCAAGCGAATCTCTTTGAGCGTGGCTTGCGGCTCGTCTTGATTGATGTTGAGCCTGAGAATCTCCATGCCTGGCTGCTTTTATTATAACTGCCTCAAACCATATGCAAAGAACTGCCAGGATTATTCCCTGCCACCTCCTATTCAGCTTGCAGCTTGTGAATCTCGCGCTTGAGCAAGGCAAAGTCTTCGCGGACTTTCTCGGCCAGGTCTTCTCTATAAAACCGCACTGCCGGGTGATAGCCGACGATGAAGCGACGGCCCTCATGCTCGATCACACGCCCGCGCGCTTCGTTGACACTCTTAACCCCAAGCAACTTCTTAGCGGCCACCCCGCCCAGCAGCATAATCAGTTTCGGATTGATCAGTTCGATCTGCTCAAAAAGATAATTCGAGGTGCAGGTGTCTACTTCGAGCTTCTTCGGCGTTCGGTTTTTCGGTGGGCGGCATTTGACCGTGTTAGTGACGAAGAAATCGTTGCGCTCGATGCCTGTGCCTTCCAGCACCGAGTTGAGAAATTTGCCCGACGCGCCGACGAACGGATGCCCCGACAGGTCTTCTTCCTTGCCGGGCGCTTCGCCGATAATCATCAGCTTGGCTGTCGGGCGGCCATCGCCCGGCACGGCATTGGTTCGCGAGGCATACAGCGGGCATTTGACGCAGACTCGAATCTGCATGGCCAATTCTTCGAGACGATTTGCGCGCTTTGATTTCGCCATAGAGCGCCTCCTTTGCTGTTTGATTATGAAAGCAATTTGCGGGCACCGCATCGTGGCACCGCCGATTGTCCGCCGGCCATTCCGCATTGCCCGACGGCGTGGCGCGTAGTAATCTTTATTTTCAGATTCTATTTGCTTGGCATGCAACCTGCGCTATCAAAAAGATGAGCCCACTTCAATCCCACTCCTGCTCCTCACTTGAGGAGTTGTTTGGGTCGAAGTGAACAGAATTAATGCAAACCGTAATGACTCTTGAAAAGACGGGCGGAAATTCCGCCGATCAGCCAGCCTCCGCAGCCCCTCAAGCCGATGGTAAGACGCGCCGCACGTTGTCGGCGATCCTGCAAGCGCATTTTATCGCCCTGCGACAATACCATCATAATCTAATGGAGAGCCCGGACCCGGATACTATTCACAAGATGCGCGTTACGACGCGGCGCGCGCAGGCCGCGCTCGATCTGCTAGAGGGTCAACTCGACATCGCTTCGGTCAAAAGGCGACTGCGGCGCTGGCGGCGCGAATTATCACGCGTCCGCAATTACGATGTCTTCTTGATGCTGCTCGAAAAAGAGGCCAAAGCGAAGCGCGCCGGGAATCGCCAGCCCTTCGAGCTAGTGCGAGCCGTGCTGCAACAGCGCCGCGCCGACACGGCCAATAAAGTCCGTGAATACTTGCTCGACAAAAGCATCATTCGGCTCGCCGCGAGAATCGGTCTGAACATGCCGGAGCCACCCTTGCTTCCAAGCAACGGTCAGGCGAAAGCGCCCAGCGCAACTGACATTGACGAGTCATTGCCGGCAAACGCCTTCACACTGGCCATTGACGAAGTTCAACTGGCCGCGCACACCGCCGACCGCCTGGATCAACGTGTCGCCGAGTTTCTAGCATTGGCAGCGCAATCGCACCCGGCGACCGAAGCCGCCGAGTTGCACGAGCTGCGCATTGCCGCCAAGCGCGTCCGTTACCTGTTTGAGATCATCTCGGATATGGGTTATGGCGATGCAATGCGGGCGCTGGTGTGGCTGCGCAACTTGCAGGATCGCATCGGCGACTGGCACGACCTGGAATCGTTAGAACAGGAGATTATTGAAATCGTAGCGGAGCGCGATTTCCTGAAAGCCCACTTGCTCGAAAGCAGCCGCATGCTTCAGGTCGCGGCGCATCTGCAAAAGAAGAAAGAGCGGCTGGTGGCAAAGCTCTTTCCGGTGCAGGTGCCGCGCAATATCATGGCAACTTCACAACGGCTGTCGAAAGCCCTGCGTCGCAGTATCCCACGCAAAAAATCTTCACTTATCGAAACCCTCAACGAAACACTGAACAAAACAGAAACGTCGCTTGCGGCTTCCTCGCCCGATCAATAGCGGCGAGCCATCTGCAAGCGAGCTAGCCGCGCAGTTCTTCAAGAGCGCGGATGACAAACGGGCGAGCCATCTGCTTACGCCAGCCCATCACAAAATCGGTATTGTCGAGCGGGCGCGCTTTCAGATAGGCAGCCTCGGCGGCGGCAGCAATCGCTTCGTGGTCTAGCTGCTTGCCGATCAATTGCGCGGCAGCTTCTTCGACAGCAAGCGGCGCGGGCGCAACGCCGCCGAGTATCAACCGTGCGTCCTTAACCGTGCCATCGGTATCCACGTCAAGCACCGCCGCAACACCTAACACAGGAAAATCAAATGCGCCGCGCCGTCGCAGTTTTTTGTAGACCGCGCGCTTGCCGTTCATCGGCGGCAAATGAATTTCGCTAACCAACTCGCCGGGCATCTTGTGCAGGTAGTTAATGCCATCATTGTTGTAGAGCCCCGCCGCGTCAACCAGCCGGTCAGTCACCGATGACACCAGGCGCAGCTTCGCGCCAAGCGCGACCATTACCGGCGCGAGGTCTGAGGACTGCACCGCCCAGCACTTCGGGCTTGAGGGCGCGACCCAGCAGATGTCGCCGTCTTTCTTCATGCAGAAGTTGATGCCGCGCCGCCACTCGTAGTTTTGGTCATAATAGTTGCAGCGAGTGTCGAGCAGCAGGTTGCCGCCAATCGTTCCCATGTTGCGCAGAATCGGCGTCGAAATCAGCCGCGCGGCACCGGCCACCACCGGATAATCGCGGTTGATGATGGGATGATTGCAGAGTTCGGTGAGCGTTACGCTTGCGCCGATAACCATGCCGGTTTGCCCGTCGCCTTTGATTTCGTGCAAGTCGCGGATGCGCGTTACTGAGATAACCGTGCCGGGCGTCTGCTGCCGCCGTTTCATATTCGGATAAAGGTCGGTGCCGCCCGCGACAAACATTCCATCGCCTCCGGCGTCGGCCATCATCTTCACCGCGTCGCTTACTTTCTTAGCAACGCGGTAGTTGAATTTCGGAAGTCGCATCATAACAGTCAGTATTCAGGAGTCAGGAGTCAGAAGTCAGAATGGAAGAGGGAGGTCAGCGACAGCGAGTGCGCTGATCGCGCCTCCGTTTTTATTCTGACTTCTGACTCCTGACTCCTGACTCCTTCTCATCAATCCTTCACATGGACGGCGAGGCGCGGCAATTCTTTGCCGTCACCACCTTCTGCCGGGGTCGGCACTTTCAAAGGCGCCGGCCACTCGATTTCGGGAATGGACTTTGGCCCGAAGCGCCCGTCCTTGCCTTGCTGTTTAGCGCGGATCGCCGCAAGAACTTTTTCAGGCGTCGCCGGCACTTCATCTATGCGAACGCCGACGGCATCATAGATCGCGTTGACGACCGCTGGCGGCACAGGCAGCAGCGGCCCTTGACCAACTTCTTTTGCGCCGAAAGGCCCGCTGGGGTCGGGGTCTTCGATCAAGTAGGTCTTTACGTCGCACATCTCAAGTGTCGTCGGGCTCTTGTATTCGAGCATCGAAGGGAACTTGTGAACCAGATTGCGATTGCCGCGATAAGTCATCTCTTCCATCAAGGCTTCGCCCAATCCCATGTAGACAGAGCCTTCGACCTGGCCCATGACCAGCACAGGATTTATGCTCTGACCGATGTCGTGAGCAATCCAGCAACGCTCAACCGTCGTGATGCCGGTTTCAGGATCAACGTCCACTTCGACGACCGCCGCCGAGTAACTGTAAGCTGGCGATGGGCCGACGCCAGCACCTTTGAACTTGCCGGGTGAGCGCGGCGGCGTGTACGAGCCGACCGTGCCAATGGTGCCATACTTCGATTCGGCGAGCACCACGGCTTCGGCGAAGCTGACGCCGACTTCGGGATTCTCGACGTCAAAGGCGCGGCGCTCGGCAAAGGCGATGTTTTCAATCGGCACGTTGAGCTTTTCGCTGACGGCGATAGTCAGCAGCTCGCGGGCGCGCTCGGCGGCTTGTAATGCCGCATTGCCGGTCATCAGCGTGACTCGGCTGGAATAGCTGCCGAGATCAACCGGCGTCAGGTCTGTGTCTGCCGTGACAATGCGAATATCGAACGGATCGATGCCAAGCACTTCGGCAACGATGTAAGCGAGCACGGAATCGCTTCCCTGCCCGATGTCGGTCGAGCCGCACTGCACACAGACGCCGCCTTGACGGTCGAGCCGCAGTTGGACACCACTGTGCGGCATGTTGTTCCAGTAGATCGGCAGGCCCGCGCCGCAAAGATAAGAGCTACAGGCAAAGCCGACGCCTTTCCCATAAGGCAGCTTGCGAAACTTGTTATGCCAGTCAGACGCTTCGACGATCTTATCGATGCACGCACCGAGGCCCATGCTGCCAATGCGCAGATAGTTGGCGGTAACGGAAAAGGCCGGCGCGAGGTGACGGCGGCGAATATCTACAGGGCTGATGCCGATCTCTTCGGCAATCTTGTCGAGATGCGCTTCCAGAGCAAAGCGCGGCTGCGGCGTGCCGTGGCCACGCTTCGGCCCGCAAGGCGGCTTGTTGGTAAAGACGCGTACGCCTTCGAACTTATAGCGCGGCACGTTGTATGTCACAGTTTGCAGCGCCCCGGTATAGAAAGTCGAAGCAACGCCGTAGCTGCCATAGGCTCCGCCATCGAGATAGGTGCGAAAATGCATGGCGGTAATCGCGCCGTCGCGCTTCACGCCGGTCTTCACCCACATCAAAACCGGATGGCGCCCGCGATGGCAGTAGAAGACTTCTTCGCGCGTTAATGTAATTTTAACCGGACGACCGGTGAGCATCGCCAGCTTAGCGACGACGACTTCATGATTGAACGGGTCGCTCTTGCCGCCGAAGCCACCGCCGTTCGGCGTGGCGATGACGCGAATATGCGCAGCCGGCAGCCCTAATACTTTTGCCAGGGCGCGGTGAACGTAATGCGGCGTTTGTGTCGCGCTCCAGAGTGTCAGCTTCTGGTCAGCATCAAAGTGAGCGACGGCGGCGTGTTGTTCGAGCGGCAGGTGAGTATTGCCTTCGTAAAAGAAGATGTCTTCGCGAACGTGGTCAGCTTCGGCGAAACCTTCTTCGACATCACCAAATTCGAGCGAGACACGCTTATGAATGTTGCCGCTGTCGCCGTATTCGTGGATGCGCGGCTCGTCAACATACACACCTTCTTCAATCGTCGAAATAGTCTTGAGCCGTTCGTACTCGACTTCAATCAGATCCATCGCATCGAACGCGGTGTCTTCATCAATCGCGGCGATGGCGGCGACCGGGTCGCCGATCATTCGCACTTTATTGATGCAGAGCGCGTGCTCGTCCTGGCTGACGGGCAGGATGCCGTAAGGAATCGGCAGATCGCTCCCGGTAATCACGGTGACAACGCCGGGCAGCTTCCGCGCGCGAGTTGTGTCTATGCGCTTGATGAGCGCGTGCGGCACAGGGCTGCGCAGTAGCTTGCAATAGAGCATGCGCGGCAGGGCGATATCATCGGCGAAGCGCGTCTGACCATTGCACTTGGCACGCGCATCTACTTTGCGAAACGGTTTGCCGATGACTTTGCGCGGCTTGCCATTGTTGCCGTTACTGATAGCCATAGATGATTTCCTTAGCCGCTTCGGCTTGCTCACCGCGCATGCGTGCCGCTGCCAACTCGACCGCTTCATAAATCTTGATATAGCCGGTGCAGCGGCAGAGATTGCCTGACAGCGCTTCCTGAATCTCAGCCCGCGTCGGGTTGGGATTCCTTTCGAGCAGTTCCTGAGCGGTCAACAGAAAGCCCGGCGTGCAATAGCCGCACTGTGCGGCGCCGAGGTCGGCAAAGGTTTCCTGCAAAGGATGTAGCTCGTTGCCTTCAGCCATGCCTTCGATGCTTGTAATCGAGCGGCCCTCGGCGTCCAAGCCAAGCATCAAGCAAGATAGCACCGGCTGACCGTCAACCAGTACCGTGCAGACGCCGCATTCACCAAGCTCGCAGCCGTGCTTGGTGCCGGTCAATGCCAGGTCTTCGCGCAGCACTTCGAGCAAAGTCTTATGCGGCGCGAAGGCGACTTCGACTTCTTCGTTGTTGAGGGTCAGGCGCACATGCGCTTTCTGTTTCTTCTTTGTCGGCATAATCCAATGACGTGTTAAAAGATTGGCGGCCTGCTTTCGCGCTCCGTATGTCTCGGCTTCTGAAATAAAAGATTACCGCAAAAACAGAAAAAATCCCAAGTCACGGCGCACCCTAATAAATAGAAACCGGATTGCTGCCACGCGGCGAGCAATCCGGTTCGATGAAAGGCGAAAGCAATAGCGGTTGGCGATCAGCCGCCAATCGGGCGCGTTGCTTTGGCAGCGTTCAAGCGCCCTTCGACTGCGTCCCAATCGATGTTCGAGAAGAACGCTTCGATATACTTTGGCCGCTCGGCGGGCTTGTAATCGAGCAGGAAGGCATGCTCCCACACATCCATCACCAGGATGGGCGTAAAGCCGGCGATGTTGTTGATCTCGTGCAGCGTGATCCAATGGTTCGACAACTGGCCGGTGGCCGGGTCTTGATAACAGACGGCCCAGCCGACACCACGCATCTTGCCGACGCTCATGAAGTCGGCCTTCCACGTGTCATAGCCGCCGCAGCTTGTTTCCGCCGCCTGGAAAAAACCCGACCCTTTGTCGGGGTCACCGGCGCCGCCGCCGCGCTTCATGTTGCCGAAGTAGTATTCGTGCAGCACCATGCCGTTGTACTCGAAGCCGAGCCGGCGCGTCAGCTCAGAGTAAGCCGGAAAGTCAGCCGGCGTGCCTTGCCCGCTCTTGAACATCTCGGTGATCTTTTGGGTCAGCAGGTTGGTGTTGGTGACATAACCTTCATACAGCTTGAAATGCATCTCCAGCGTCTGGTCTGAGATGCCTGTGAGTCCGCTGAGATCGAACTGCTTGGGTTTGTACGACCCTGTTGCCATTGAATTCCTCCTTGGTTGATTCGTTGTTCGCGCTGTGCCATCCACGGGCACAGCCAGGGCGCGCTGAATGTCATAGCGGAAGAGTGATCGGCTTTGGCGATGCTTCCACGAGGATCGCGCCGCAATTATCTATTATAGCTATCCGGCGGATTAATGCCCGTCGAAAGTGAAATTTTTCAGCCACGCTCACTCGTCGCCGTCCAGCTTGCCGTCGCCGTTGTGATCGATGCCGAGGCGATGGCCAAAGCCAACCGGCACGCCTGTAAAGGTCAGCTCGGAACCGGCCTGCGCGGCCTGCGCCAGCGCCTGCCAGGTGAGCGAGGATTCATTCTGGCGATCCGGCTGAAACATTCCATTGCCGACGTAAACAAAGCCGCGATGCTCGCCCTGATAGATGCCTTTGACAACAAGATCGCAATTGCCAACGCCGGCTTGTGTCATCAGAAGCTGAATGCGCTCGGCGGCTGTTTGATCTTGAGGGGTGCCATTGACCGTGACTTGCACGCCGACCGTAGGCGCGATGCCACTATCAAACGCCATCACAAAGGCCGCGACGTCGCGGCGATCATCGTCATTCCTGAAGGTGAAGACCGGCACACGCAGGAAATCGAGCAGGGTGTCTACCGAGCCGTCATGGATAAAGCCAAAGCCGGAGAGTTGCTTGACGGCGGCGCTGATCATGCCGACCTTCTGATAAACCCCACGCAATTGCGGCACCTTGAAATCCTGCGATTCCTGCAAGAGCAGTCCAGGGATAATCAGGTTGTTTGTCCCTGACCGAAAGCCGGGATTCGCGTTGTGACAAGCGTTACATTGCAACGCGGCGGCATCAAGCAGGCCGTTGTTAAACAACAGCCGCCCGCGCTCGGCGCTCGGCCCCGAAGGCGGATTCGGGTAGCTGCGGTCGAGGTTCTGCAATGGATTGGGCGGATAGGTGAGCGTTTGTGCGAATGCCGCAAACGCCGCCATCTCGCTTGTGGTGAGCTGCCGCGGGCCGCCGAGCAGCGACATAAACGCCGGGTTGAAATCGTCGAGCGTGCCGCGGTCGCCGCGCCAGTGAAGCGGCTCGTTGCCGATGATGCCGCGAAGCGATTGTGTCGTCATTGGCCCCTTCATCGGGTGAAAGGTCGAAGGAAGAAGTTGGCCGACCGTCTTCAAGGTTCCTTTAGGATCGCCAAGGTCCCAGGCCAGCCCGTCACGATGGCCATTCAAATGACAGGTGGCGCACGCCAGATCGCCATGCGCCGAGAGGCTGGCGTCGTAGAGGAATCGTCGCCCGTCGCGCACGCTTTGCGGTTCGGGGTTGAACCCAATAGCTACGCGATTCATCTCGGCGCGCGAGCGCAGATCAACGACGCTCAGCGATTCGTCGAAGCGGTTGAGGACATAAAGCCGCTGCCGCGCTTCGTCAATCGCAAGGCCGGTTGGCCCCTGCCCGACGGCGATTCGGCGCTGAATGACGCCGGCTGAGTTGAGCACGCCGACTCTGGCTGAGCCGGTGGCGGCAATGAAAAGCGTGCCGTCGGCGGCGCGGGCGATGTCCGCGGGAAGAGCGAGACCGGCGGCGCGCTCGGCGTCCGATCCTTCCGGCAGACCCAAATCGATGTGCGGGTTGAGATCAACGGTTTGCACACGCG
>JBJMGU010000180.1:0-16101 GCA_045807765.1 Blastocatellia bacterium | reverse complement strand
TGACGTTCAAGCCAGCCGCAGCACACTTGCGCCCGTCTAGCCGATGGGCTCGTCGGGCCGCGTCGCGCCGATGACTTCGGCCTCTTCAATCGGGCGGAATTCGTAAGCGTCCCAGGTGACCACCGGCGTCTGGTAGAAGTTTTCGGTCGGCGGCGGCGACGGCGTCGTCCACTCTAATCCGACCGCTCCCCAGGGATTCGCGGGCGCTTTCGGGCCGTACTTCAATGACCACGTCAGGTAGATCATCGGGATCAGATAACCGACACCTAAGACGGATGCGCCGGCGGTGCTCATCACGTTCAGCACTTGAAAATGATCCGGGTAGGCATGGTAGCGGCGCGGCATGCCCATGTAGCCGAGCAGGAACTGCGGAAAGAAGGTCAGGTTGAAACCGACAAAGACCACCAGCGCCCCGAACCGCGCCCAGCCTTCGGGGTACATGCGGCCCGTGATCTTCGGCCACCAGAAGTGCATGCCGCCGAGGTAGCCCATCACCGCACCGCCCACCATGATGTAGTGGAAATGCGCGACCACGAAGTAGGTGTCGTGCATGTGGATGTCGAGGCCGAGTGCTGCCAGGAACAGCCCCGTCATGCCGCCGATGATGAAGAAACCGATGAAGCCAAAGGCATACAACATCGGCGTGTCGTACGAGATTGACCCTCTGTAAAGGGTCGCCGTCCAGTTAAAGACTTTGATCGCCGACGGAATGGCGACCGCGTAGCTCAGGATCGAAAAGACCATGCCGGCGTAGATCGATTGCGTCGAGGTGAACAGGTGATGCCCCCAGACCAGGAAGCCGAAGACCGCGATGGCAATCGATGAGAACGCCACGAACTTGTAGCCAAAGATGTTCTTGCGCGCCATGTTGGCGATCAGCTCAGAGATCACCCCCATCGCCGGCAGGATCATGATGTAGACCGCCGGGTGCGAGTAGAACCAGAAGAGGTGCTGGAACAGCACAGGGTCGCCGCCGAGGGCCGGGTCGAAGATGCCGACGTGGGCGATGCGCTCTAGCGCCAGTAGCAGGACGGTGATGGCGATGACCGGCGTGCCGAGAATCATCACCAGGCTGGTGGCGTAATGCGACCAGACGAACAGCGGCAGCCGGAACCAGGTCAGCCCCGGCGCTCGCATCGTGTGTACCGTGACGATGAAGTTCAGCCCCGTCAGGATCGATGAGAACCCGGTGATGAAGACGCCGATCCCCGCCAGCAGCACGTTGCCGTTGGCGTAGTTCGTGCTCAAAGGCGCGTAAAACGTCCAACCGGTGTCAACGCCGCCCAACACGATGGCCAGGATCGTGAACAAGCCGCCGAGGATGTAGATGTACCAGCTCAGCAAGTTGATCCGCGGGAAGGCGAGATCCTTGGCGCCGATCATCATCGGGATGAGGAAGTTTCCCAAGACCGCCGGGATCGACGGAATCAGGAAGAAGAAGACCATGACGATGCCGTGCATGGTAAAGAAACGGTTATAGGTATCCGACTGCAAGAGGTCGCCCTTCGGCGTCAGCAACTCCAGCCGTACCCCTGCGGCGAACAGGCCGCCGATGAAGAAGAAGAACGTCACCGACGCCAGGTATAACAGCGCGATGCGCTTGTGGTCCTTCGTCAGCAGCCACGACTTCACGCCGTAGGCGGCGTTGAGATAATTGACCGGCGGAACGATGACTTCGGCTTCTGTGCTCATATCAAATACCCTATTTACGGTCTCGGCTTCGGCTTCGGCGCCTGGCCGGCGTTGCCCTTGCTCTGCGTGGTTTGCGGCATCGCAGCGCCACGATTAGGCGTCGCGGTGCTGCTGGCCGGCGTACTAGCTGGTGTACTGGCCGGCGTACTGGCCGGCGTACTGGCGGCGCTGCCGGCTGCCGTGCCGCTGGTCGTGCTGCCCGCCGCGCCGCCCGCGCCGCTGCCCTGTCCTTCCTGGGCAAGCGAGCGCACATAGGCGACCAGTTGCAAGACCTGCTCTTCGCTCACCAGACTCTGGAAGGTCGGCATAATCGGCTGGAAGCCGGCGACGACTTTGGCCCGCGGGTTGAGAATCGATTCACGGACATAATCCTCGTTCGCCACCACCTTCGAGCCGTCGGCCAGTTCGACGGTCGAGCCGAAGACGCCCTGCAAGCGGGGGCCGCGCCCCTGCCCACTCGCCAGATGGCAACTGCTGCATGCGAGCTGCTGAAATAACTTTTCACCTTGCTGCGCCGGCGTCCCCTCGCCTGTGCCGCCTGAGAGCCACGCTTGATAATCCGCCGGCTCCATGACGTAGACCGAGCCGATCATTCCCGAATGGCTGGTGCCGCAGTATTCGGCGCAAAACAGCTCGTAGCGCCCGACCTGCGTCGGCTCGAACCAGACATTGCTGTAACGGCCCGGCACCACGTCGAGCTTCATGCGGAAGGCTGGAATATAAAAACTATGAATCACATCCTCGGTCGTCATAATCAGCTTGATGCGCGTGCCGACCGGGACGTGTAGCTCGTCGATCTCGCGCTGGCCTTCGGTATGCTGAATCTTCCACATCCACTGCTTGCCGACGACGTAGACTTCTTTGCCGTTGGCGGGCGGGCGATAGATCTTGAAATAGAGCTCGGTTCCCCAGACGAAGATGCCCATCGAGATGATGAAGGGGATGATCGTCCAGGTCAGCTCCAGGCTGATCGCGCCCGCGACCGGGTGGCCGACCTCGTTGGGAGAACGGCGGCGGTACTTGACGGCGAAGTAGAAGATGGCAATCACCAGGCCGAGGCCGAAGATGATGGTCAGCGTCCACAGGAAGCTGTAGAGGTTATCGGTGTCGCTCGCATAGGACGAAGCCTGGTCTGGGGAAAACGGCACGGGTATCTGCATAACTAAATCAGTCCTCCCAGCTCGCGCTGGCGCTGCGCGGTCTTGCGCCGCATGATGAAGATCAGCGCGGCGACGCCCACCAGCGTGATCGCCCCGCCGAGCCGTATCAGATTCATCACCACAAAGCCGTATTTGCCCTGCTCAGGGTCATAGTGAAAGCAGTAGAGCAAGACTTGATCAACTGCCGAGCCGATCTTGCCGTTCGACGCTTCGACCAGCCCGAGCCGCAAATCTTTGGCCGAGTACTCGATGCCGTAAAAGTAGCGCGACAGCTTGCCGTCGGGCGTCAGCAGCATCACGCCGCTGGCGTGGACAAACTGTTGCGTCGCCGGGTCCCAGTTGTAATGAAAGCCGACGGCCTCGGTCAGCCGGTCAATCTGCTCCTGGTCGCCGGTCAAGAAGTGCCAGCCGGCGGCGGCGCCCTCGCGCCTATACCAATCGACATAAGTCGTCTTCTTCTTTGCCGCAAGCTCAGGCTTTTCGCGCGGGTCAAAGCTCACGGTCAGCACCGTGTACTCTTTGCCGATGCTGAAGTCGCGGAGCGTGCTGAGACTGCCGGTCAGCCCGTTGAGCACCTGGCTGCAAAGCTGCGGGCAGCTATAGTAGACCAGCGACAGCACAACCGGCTTTTCGCCAAAGTAATCGCCCAACCGCACGGTGTTGCCCGACTCGTCGCGGAACGTTATGTCGAGCGGCACTTGCTGGTTGAGCCGTTGATCGATGCCGACATTTTCCAGAAGCTTTGGCTTGCTGTTGGCGGCGCGCTCCTGTTTGGGCGGCCCGCTGGTCTCCCAGTTCTGCGCTAGCGCGGCAGGCGCAAGGCAAAAGGCAAGGAACAGGAGCGACGCGGCGACGCGGTGACGCGCTGACGCGGCGATAAGAAATGTCTGCCCATCGCATTTACGTTTTCTGTTGTTGAAACTTCTTATCATTCTCTCCCTCGCCGTGTCGCCGTGTCGCCGCGTCATCTTTCCCCTTCACCTAGTGCTTTTCATCGCCTTGCTTGCGGTCGCTTTGACCCTGTTGCAATCTGCCGGGTTCCGGGGTCTCGGAAGCGGGCTGGGCAGCGGGTGTTGAAGTCGTCGCCTGCGGTCTCGATTTCAGCAGGCCACGTTCGAGGGCCAGATCGGCGGCGCGGTCAATCGGCAAACTGACGATGCCCTTGCCTTCATCCACCCAGGTATAATTCTCCAGCTTCAATCTCTCTTCACGGCGCGCCTGATCAAACTCTGCGGTCGGGCTGTTGTTGCCCTCGGGCGGCTTGAGCTGACCGGCAGCGTTCGGCGCCATCTGTAATACCGGCCCCGGCGGGATTGGATTGCGCTCACCGGCGAGCGGCGAGCGCTGCCGCTCATCCTGCCTGGTCGCCTGATGATCGAGAAAACGGTAGAGCCCGATCATCAGCAGCATAACGACCGCCGTGGCAACCGTCAGCCACACCATAAACCAGGCAATCGGGCGAATATTGACGTCGCTCTCTTCGTGGGCAACGTCCGCGTTCTTGATGAAGGAAGTATCCAGTTCATCTCGATGAGCCATATCCAGTGCCTCTTATCTCTATTCTAACAAACCGCTCGCCGTCGCACCGCCACTGTCACCGGGCTAGTGATGACTGGGGTGCAATCCCTCTTCGAGGAACGGGTCTTTCAACGGCAGCAGCGGGCGCTTGCGCAGCTCGCCGGCCCAGAACCATAACCAGATGCCGCCGATGGCGAACCACATCACGAAGTCTTGCCAGCTCACCGTAAACGGCCTGCTGTGGCCTTCGAGCGAGCCGTGCATCTCTGGCCCGAAAAGCCAGTAGAGGTCAACGTAGCGCATGATCATCATCCACACCGCCAGCCAGATTAATCGGCGCGAATGGCGCTTCAGGTCGCGCGACAGCAACATCAGGTAAGGTATGGCGAAGTGGAGCAGCACCAGCACCAGGCCAACCACCTTCCAGCTCGTGCCCAGCCGCCGCGTGTACCACTTTGCCTCTTCGGGAATGTTGCCCGACCAGATGATGATCAACTGCGAGACCGAGAAATAAGCCCACAGCAACAGAAACGCCAGCGTCAGCTTGCCCATGTCATGGAAGTGCGCCGGCTTGAGGACGCCCGTAAGCGGCCCGTCGTTTGACAGGATCGTCAGCACGATGATCGAGAACGACATGGCCGAGAGCAACTGGCCGCCGATGAAGATGATGCCCCAGATCGTCGAAAACCACGTCGGGTCGAGCGACATCGTCCAGTCAATCGTCGCAAAGGTGATCATGAGGCCGCAGATGACGATGCCCGGCCCGCTGATCTTCGTCATGGTCTTTGACAGGAAGCGGTCGCCGGTCTCGTCCTGGCGGCGCGAGTACTTGTTCAGAAGGTGACTAAACAGCCACCAGATGATGAAATAGATTAGGACGCGGGCGAAGAAGAACGGCACATTCAAGTAATAATGCGCCTTCTGCTCGATGGCCCCGTGCATCTCGGCGGACCACTGCGACGGGTCTTGCGTCCAGATGTAAAGCTTGTGGCGCAGCACGGCGGCAAGCAAGGGAATGAACAAGAGCGCCATCAGCGGAAAGAGCCGCGCCACCGCTTCGCAGTTGCGCCGCACCACCATGCCCCAGGCGCCGCCTGTCATGTGCTGAATCATCAACAGGCCGAGCGAGCCGAGCGTCAGGCCGAGCCAGAACATATAGGCCAGCAGGTAAGATCGGTAGAATTGCTCTTCGTTCACCACCCAGCCGACGATGGCCAGAGCGATGCCAATGCCGGCAACGATAACTACGCGACCGCGGAAACCTTCGACATTCGGGGGGGCGATCTCCTTCAGTTCGGTCATTACTTATGCTCTCCTTGCTTTTGCTCGCCCTCCGCTTCCGCGGGGATGCCGATCTTCTGGCCCGCCGGCACGTCCGCCGAGGTGCCCTGCTGACTCAACTGCAAGACGCGGATGTAGGCGACGATCTTCCAACGGTCATCTACCGAAATCTGCGCCGCGTAATCGGGCATCGCCCCGAAGCCGTTGGTGGCGACGTCGAAGATGTAGCCGACGGGAGCGCGCCGCAGTCGGTCTTGATGATAAGTCGGCGGCTGGCGATAGCCGCGCTTGGGAATCATGCCGTTGCCGTCGCCGAGCTGTCCGTGGCAGACGGCGCAGAAGATGTTGAAGCGCTCCTGGCCGCGGTCAATCGCCGCGCGATCAATCGGCATCGGGAAGGTTGAGGTGAAGCCGGCGAACTCGCCTGTGGCCGCGGGCGCCGTGCCCGCCTGCGCCTCCTGGCCTGTCTGGCTGGCGGCGACGCGCTGTGTATCGGCAGTGGTGCCGGGTGCGCCCATCGGCTGTACACCGGGGGCGCTGCCTTGCGAGTTCTGGCCAACCTTGCCTGTGTAGTATTCGCTGTCTTCGCGCAGGAAGCCGCGCGCCACCGTGCCTTCGACCAGCGGGCGGGAGCTGCGTCCGTCACGGAACAGGATGCTTTCGCGCAGCGGCTTGTACTTCGGCTGGTCGTGCATGTCCTGACGGCAGGCGGCGGCCAGCATAGCCAAAGGCAGCAGGCAGAAGGCCAACAGCCTGCGCCTTCTGCGCGACGGATTCGATGCTCTGGTGTTCTGTCTATTCATTGCTGAATCCACACGGCTGCGGTTTCCCTGCGCCACCGTTAAAATGGCACTTCAACGACTTCGCTGGCGCCCAGCGTCGCCAGGAAGGCGCGCGTCTGGTCAAGATCGAACTTCGGGTCAGCTGCCTCGATAGAGAGAAAGAAGTGATCGCGGCTCGCCAGCTCGAAGCGCGGCGCGTTGAAGACCGGGTGGTACGGCTGCGGCAGCCCGTTCATCAAGATCATGCCCAGAACCGCCGCGACGGCGGCAAGCAAGATCGTTAACTCGTAGGCCACGGGGATGAACGCCGGCCAACTCCACAATGGCCGCCCGCCGATGTTTTCGGCGTAGGCGATGGCCGACACCCAGTAGCAGAGCGCTGCGCCGCCCGACGCACCGAGCACGCCGCCGATCAACACCACCAGAGGCACACGGTTCTTGTGAAAGCCGATGGCCTCGCTCAACTCTTCAATCGGGTATGGACTGTACGCATCGATCTGGCGGTAGCCTTCCGTATAGACGCGCTCGGCGGCGTGGACCACGTCGGTCGGGTTGTCGAACTCCGCCAGCAATCCGTAGATGCCTATCTTCCCTGCTCCATCTATCATGCTCGTTTCTCCTTTCCTCGGCTCACGCCTCGTGCGACTTCGGCTTCGCCTGCGGCAAGATCGAGCGAATCTCGAATATCGAAATCGCCGGCAGGAAGCGAACGAATAAGAACATCAGGGTCAGGAAGAAACCGATGGTCCCGAAAAACATCGTGAAGTCAAACTTCGTCGCCGAGTAAGCGCCCCACGACGACGGCAGGAAGTCGCGGTAGAGGCTGGTGACGATGATCACATAACGCTCAAGCCACATGCCGATGTTGATGACGATTGACAGCACGAACAGCAGCGGGATGTTCAGGCGCACCTTCTTCGACCACAGCATCTGCGGCAGCAGGATGTTGCAGAGAATCAGCAGCCAGTACATATAGCCGTAAGGGCCGAGGGCACGATTCTTCATCATGAACTGCTCGAAGGTGTTCGAGCTGTACCACGACATGAAGGCTTCCATCAGGTAGCCGTAGGCGACCACCATCCCCGTCGCCAGCATGACCTTGGCGGCGTTGTCCAGGTGGCGCTCGGTGATTAATGATTCCAGCCCGTACCATTTGCGCAGCGGGATCGCCAGGCTCAAGACCATCGCGAAGCCCGAATAGATCGCGCCGGCGACAAAGTAGGGCGGAAAGACCGTCGTGTGCCAGCCCGGCAATTGCGCCACCGCGAAGTCGAAGCTCACCACCGTGTGAACCGAAAGCACCAGCGGCGTCGCCAGTCCTGCGAGCAACAGATAAGCCGTTTCATAACGCGCCCAGTGGCGCGCCGAGCCGCGCCAGCCGAGCGCGAAGATGCCGTAGGCGATCTTGACGCCTTTCTTCTTCGCCTTGTCGCGCAGGGTCGCCAGATCCGGTATCAAGCCGACGTACCAGAACAACGCCGAAACGGTCGCATAAGTCGAAACCGCGAAGACGTCCCAGATTAGCGGGCTGCGAAACTGCGGCCAGACCCCCATCGTCGAAGGATAAGGAAAGAGCCAGTAGGCCAGCCACGGCCTGCCCGTATGCAGCAGCGGAAAGAGACCCGCACAGGCCACCGCAAACAACGTCATGGCTTCGGCGAAGCGGTTGATCGAGGTGCGCCATTGTTGCTTGAGCAGCAACAAAATCGCTGAGATCAACGTGCCGGCGTGGCCGATACCGATCCACCAGACGAAGTTGATGATGTCGAAAGCCCAGCCGACCGGAATATTGTTGCCCCAAATACCGATGCCGGTCAGCACCAGATAGACAATCGTTGACAACATCATGCACGTGCCCAGGAAGGCGACGCCAAAGCCGATGTACCAGAATCTCGGCGTGTGGCCAGACAACACGAGGCTGGCAATCTTGTCGGTCACCGTGCCAAAGGTCTGCCCCGGGCCGATGACTGCCGGCGGCGTGATCGTCTCGTCGCTGATATCCATCGTGTCATGCGGAAACTTCGACATACGCTTAGGCTCCCCCTAGTTCGGGATTCGGATTCTTCACCACTCCCAGATAAGTCGTGCGCGGCTGTGTGCCGAGTTCGGCCAGCAGGTCATAGTTGCGCTCTTGCGCCTTGAGCTTGGCGACACGGCTACTGGGGTCGTTGATGTCGCCGAAGACAATGGCCTGCGTCGGGCACGCCTGGGCGCAGGCGGTCTGAACCTCGCCGTCGCGCACTTTGCGGCCCTCGCGCTCGGAATCGATCTTGGCGCGCTGAATGCGCTGCACGCAGTAGGTGCATTTTTCCATGACGCCGCGACTGCGCACCGTCACTTCAGGGTTGCGCAACAGCTTCAGCGGCTCTGTATAGAAATCCTGGTAGAGCAGGAAGTTGAAGCGCCGCACCTTGTACGGGCAGTTGTTCGAGCAGTAGCGCGTGCCGACACAGCGGTTGTAGACCATGTCGTTGAGGCCCTCGGCGCTGTGCACCGTCGCGCCCACCGGGCAGACCACTTCGCACGGCGCTTTCTCGCACTGCTGGCAGGGCAACGGCTGATAGTAGGTCTCCGGGTTCACTTCGTCGCCGCGATAGTAGCTGTCAACCCTCAGCCAGTGCATCTCGCGGCTGCGCATCACCTGTTCTTTGCCGACAACCGGGATGTTGTTTTCGGCGTTGCAAGCCACCACGCAGGCCGAGCAGCCGACACAGGAGTTGATGTCAATCGACATGCCCCAGCGGTAGCCCTTCGAGTACTCGTATTCGGGATACAGCATGGGCCGCTGCTCACCTTCCAGGTCCGACTTGCCGCCCTCGTGGCCGGGCTGCTTGGCTTCGTACTCTTCGCGGTTGAGCGACGGGTTCTTCTTCCACTCTTCGAGCGTCCCGGCGCGGATGATGTCGCGTGCCGCAAGGTCGTTGGTTGTGCCGACGCCCGACATATCAACCATGTGATGGAGCTGCGTCGCGGCGAGCCTGTAGGTGTCGCCGGTCTTGCGCACCTTGACGCCGGTGGCAAACATCGGCGCGTCGCTGCCGCGCAGCGCGTAGGCGTTAAAGCCCGTGCCTTCGCCGACCCGGCCAACGCGGGTGCGACCATAGCCATAAAAGACCGTGAAGACGCCATCGGGGTGGCCCGGCTGAATCCACGCCGGCATGGCCAGCGTGCGCCCATTGACTGTCAACTCGATCATATCAGCGTAGAAATCGCCGCCCGTCCAGCCGGTGTCGTTGTGACCGATGCCGTCCTTCTCTTTGCCGATGCCGAGCGTCACCGCCATCTTTGGGCTTAGATAAACGGCATTATCCCAGGTCAGCTTGCTGATCGGCTTGGGCAATTCCTGAAGCCAGCCGTTATTGGCAAAGCGCCCGTCATAAACGGTCGGGTCGGGCTTGAAGACGACTTCATAATCCGAGGTCGCTTGATTGGTTGGTGGCGGCAGGTTCGCGCCTGCGGCGCCGGGGCGCGGCTTCGCGGCGGTGTTCGGGACGATGCCATCGTGCAGCCATTTTCGCCACTGGGCCTCGAAGCGCTGCGCGTCAACCGCAGGTGGCGGTGGCGGCGCGGGCGGCGTGGGTGTCGCCTGTGGCTGTCCCGCCTGAGCGTTCGCGGCAGCGCGGCTCGCTACCTGCTGCGCCGCTGTCCCGCCCGCAGCACCCGTAGCACCCGGCTGTGACGCAGGCGCGGCGGCACGAGCGCCGGCAATCGGCGGCTCTTCGCCGCCCGCCGCAAAGCGCCGCATCCAGTAATCGCGAACGATGTCGAAGCTGCGGCGGTCGGGCTGGCTTGAAAAAGCGGCGACCACTTCGTGTGCCGTCTTCCCGCTATAAAGCGGCGCAATCAGCGGCTGAATGATTGCCGCCGTACCGTCGAAGGTGCGCGCGTCGCTCCACGATTCCAGGTAATGCGCTTCATTAATCTGCCACTGACAGAGTTCGGCGGTCTCGTTGACGTGCGAGGTCAGATGGATGCGCAGGCGCACCTTATCGGTCAGCTTTTCTTTGAATCCGAGGTCGGCAGGTGCGGTAAACACCGGGTTGCCGCCGAGGATCAACAGTGTATCAACGTGCCCCGCGTCCATGTCCGCAACCAGCTCTTTGAGCGAGGCGTTGCAGTCAACCGGGTTGCCTTCGATTGGCTCGGTGTACAGCACTGTGCTGCCGGCGTTGCCGAGCGCCTGGTTGATCGCATGCGCCAGGGCGTGAACGACCGGCGGCTGGGTGTCGCCGGCAATGACGATGCCGGCGCCGCGCTTGCCGCGCAGGTCGTTGGCTACGGCATTCACCCAGGCGTCGTGCGAAGTCGTAGCAGAGCCGCCGCCCGCGACGCCGAGTTTGGCAGCGAGAACGCGGGCGATGCTTTCGACTTCGCTCGGTCGCACAGGCAAACGATGATCGGCCACAGAACCGGTCAGCGTCATCGAGCTTTCGATACTGTAGAGGCGGTTCATATCCTGCTTCTCTTCGTTCAACCGCCGGCGCTCGGCGAAGTCATGCGCGTAGCGGACGCTCGCCGCACCACACGACAGAAAATCCGCATCGAGCGAGACAACCACGTCGGCCTTATCGAAGCGATAGACGGCGTTGGTGTACTGGCCGAAGGCAAGGCGCGAGCCTTCGCGCACGCTGTCCGAGGCCGCAGGCTCGTACTGATGCCACCTGGCGTTCGGCATTTCCGCGAGCAATGACTTGATCTGATAAGTCAGCGTCGGCGAGGTGACGACTTCCGAAAGGATGCGCAATCCGGCACCGGCAATCTCAGGGGCGCGCTGCTGTGTCACCGAGGCGCGCACCGCATTGATGAAATCGGCCCAGGTCGCAGGGTCTGTGATGAAGGTGAGCGTCTGCAAGCGGTCGGGATCATAGAGGTCGAGCACCGAAGCCTGGGCGAAGAGATCGGTGGCGCCGAGGCTCGCCGGGTGATCTTTGTTGCCTTCGATCTTCGTCGGGCGGCCTTCGTGGCTTTCGGCGAGCAGACCGATGCTGCTGCCGGCAAACGGCATGGCGGTGGCGAAAAAGAGCGGGCGCCCAAGCGTCACCTCTTCGGGCTGCTTGGCGTAAGGCGCGAAGTATTCCGCCGGCTGCTTGGTGCAGGCCGTCAGCCCTGCTAAAGCCAGCGACGCGCCCATCAAGCGCATGAAGCGGCGGCGGCCTACGGGATCGTTCCACTCCGAAGCGTTTTCGGGAAACTCGCGATGGAGCGCCTCATAGAACTGCTCGGAATCGGCAAGCTCTTCGAGGCTGCGCCAATAAGCCTTGCCGCTCTTGCCGTTCAGGCGTGTGCGCAGTGTGGCAAGCGTGGTCGAAGCATCGGTCGCGGCAGAGGCGCTATGGTCGTCGGAGTGCGCGTCATCGTGATGGTGATGCCCGTGATGATGGTACGCGTGATCGTCATGCCCATCATTGTGATGCGCCTCATCGTGATGCGCGTCAGCGTGATGCGCGTCATCCGCCGCTTTGCCGGTCAAGCCCTTCAGTTGAACAAGCTCGCTCATTGCTTGATGATCTCCTCAATCAGCCAGGCGTTTCGCGTCCTCGCTGCTTAACGGTGACAGGTGCTGCAACTGGTGAGGACGTTCGTGTTTTGCAGGTGGTAGACATTCTCTGCCAGCTCTTTGCCCTGCTGGTCCTGGTTCGGCCCCGGCGCCCAGCTCATGTCGAAGATGCGATCCCGTGGGCGCAGAATCTTTTCCGGGTTGCGATGGCAGTCGAGACACCACTGCATCTGTAGCGATTGCACCTGCATCACCAGTGGCATCTGGTCTACGCGCCCGTGACAGGTCGAACAGCCAACGCCTTTGTTGACGTGAATCGAGTGGTTGAAATAGACGAAGTCCGGCAGATCGTGCACCCTCACCCACTTGATGGGCTGGCCCGAGCGAAAGCTCTCGCGCACAGGTTCAAGGTATGGCGCATTCGACCAGATCTGCGAGTGGCAATTCATGCAGGTCTTCGACGGCGGGATGCCGGCGGTCGCCGAGGTCTCGACAGAGGTGTGGCAGTAGCGGCAATCGATGCCGTCGTCGCCGGCGTGGTGCTTATGACTGAATTGCACGGGCTGGACGCGCGACACGAACGCCTGCGTGTTGTAGCCGGAGCGCGACCAGGCATCCATAAACCAGAAGATCGCGCCGATTAGGACAAGCGCCCCGATGGCGCTGACCTTGGAAACGACGTTCATGCTGCGATGAAAGACTTGGCTCATTGTCTAATCAACCCCGTCTTGGACTCTCGACCACACGTCGCTCCTGGCCACACGGCGGCGCCGCGGGACTGGCGCGAGACTTACTGACGACTGACTACAGATGGGTTTGGCGTTGCAAGCCAGGAGCGCTTGCAGCGTTGAGATGAATGTCTTCCCACGGTCTTGACCATGGTTGCGTGATAATCAGCGCTAAGTTTGCGACTTCGGGTTAAACATCATTCCGGCGCAGCGCAGCGCCTATCCTGTTTTAGCCACAAGCGCAACAACCAGCAAACTTCATCAATGCAACTGGTGAACGGTGAAGCTTGAATTTTGATATATAACCATTCAACCCCTAAAAGGGCAAACCGGATTTGCAGTTTTGCGATATGAAATTTTATAAAAAAAGAAATCAAGTGATTTAATACCTCGGCCCGCGTGGATAAGCGCGACCGCCTTTCGGCTCGATGATCGCCAATCAGGCGAGCATTGCCAATGCCGTGGGCGCTGTGTATACTAAGTTTTCGCCTGGTCTTTGCAGCGCCGCTACTGTCTTTTGAAACGCGAGCGCATCGTCTGCCGCTATAGTGTAAGTGGTTAACACGCTGCCCTCTCAAGGCAGAGATTACGGGTTCGAGTCCCGTTAGCGGTATACCATTTTCTAGTCTATGCAACCTTTCTAAAGCTCTTCTGCTAAACAGTGGATTCTCCCCCAATTGCCAAGCCTATGAAAAACGCAAAGCAATGCGCGAGCTACGGCTCTACCTTTTTCATTTTATAAGGATCATCACGAAGTCATCAGAAAGGGAAATTAAGCCATGTTGAATCGAGCAGATTGCATCCTCTTCAGCGGCGGCGCGCAGGGCGCCGAAGCCGAGTTCGGCGCGCAGGCCGAAGCCTCCGGCATCGAAGAGGTCAACTACACCTTCGAAGGCCACCGCATCGTCCGCACGCGCGGCCTCCATTATCTCAACCACGAAGAGTTGCTCGCCGGCGACGTCAGCCTCGAATATGTCTCACGGCTGATGAACCGCCGCTATGCCGATAGCCCGACCTTCCGCAAAATCCTGCAAAGCATCTGGTATCAGATCAATAAGGGCCAGGAGATTTATGTCATCGGCGAAATTCTCGAAGACAAGACGGTCAAAGGCGGGACCGGCTGGGGCGCTGAATTCGCCAAGCTCTGTAACAAACCGCTCTACGCCTTCGACCAGCAGCAGGACGCCTGGTTCAAGTGGGATCAGCGTGACTGGGTCAAGCTCACGGGCGATCAGTTGCCGGTTATCGAGCACATCCACATCAGCGGCACAGGCACGCGCCAGCTCGAAGAGAATGGCCGCCGCGCCATCGGCGACCTCTTCGCCCGCTCATTCGGCGAGCGCAAGTCGAGCTGAGCGCTCGTCGAGCGGGGGCGACTCAGCAGCTCGCCTCCGCATCCCGGCGCGCGCTTACCAGGGAAAATGAAAGTAGTGATGGCCGACGAAGAAGGCCGTCGCGCCGCCGATGATCGCGCCGTTTACGAACAGCGCCAGCCATGCGCGCTTCCCCGCCCCGAGCGCGCTGAGAGCGATCAGGCTCACAACAAAGCCCCAGGCGTAACAGGTAGGGCTCGCCCCCAGCCGCTCGATCCACCAGCCATTGCCGGGGTTGAAACATAAGCAGTGCGGCGCGAGCGGCACGGCGCTGCCGAGCAACATCATCATCGGTGTCCGCCACCAAAAATAAGCCATACCGCCCACAGCAAGCACTGGAATCCAGATGGTCTTGATGAAGGTGCAAAACGGCGTGCAGCCCGCCAGGCTCAGGCCCGTGCAGTCGAGCGACGAGGCGAAAAAACCGAGCGGAATCGAGGCAATCAGCAGAACCTTGGCGACGCCCGCCGCGCCGGTGCTTTCCTGCCCGGCAGGCGCTCGCCGGCTAGCGACAATGTTCATCGCGGCAATGCCGAGCGCCGCAGCAACCAGCAAGACGAACGGCGCGGCAAGCCACCCTGGCATCTCTCGAATGAAGTCAATGGCGAAGCGCCCCAGCAACACGAAGGCGACCGCCCAGGCCAACCAGAATAATAACCGTTGAAGTTTGCTTGCCCTCATTCCTATAATCCCGAAGTGGTAGCGTCCGTCGGTTGAATGATCAAGAACGCATGACACCAGCTTATTGCCAAGAATGTGGGCGCGCAAATGCGGCGGCAGCGCGGCGCTGTATCTGGTGCGGCCTGCCGATGATTGACCGGGGCGCGCCGACGCAGTTCGAGGCGACGCGCGTTGAAGTGGATTATCTGGATGGGCTCGAACGCCTGGACGATCCTCAACCGGTGCGGCTGTTGATTGACGCCAGCGGCATCGAGGTCAGCGAGCAGATGCCCGGCAGCCGCACTGCGCGCATCAATGCGCCGGTCATCATCGATGCCACCACCGTTGACGCCTCGCTTACCACACAAGCCGCGCCGCTGCGGACACCGCTGTGGCGCTACTTGATCCTGCCTTTCGGCATGTCCTGGTTCTTTAAGAAAAAGTTTGATCCCACAGAGCAAAAGCAGCACGATTATGTCTTGTTGATTCGTTATCGCTCTGGAAACGAGACCCGCACGGCGGTCTTTCACCGGCAGGATCGCGCCGGGCTGGCGGTAGTCGAGGGACTGGCACGCATCATCAACCTGCTCGTCCGCTTCACTAAGGAGCGGCGCGAAACCTTTTGACCACATAGACCAGCCGTTATCTTCGCGTGGGTGAATTAGCGGCTTTCAACCGGCACCTCTGTCAGCGTCTTCACCACCTGGTGGCGCGCCGCCAGCTCATCAATGCGCGGCATCATCTCTCTCTCGAAGTATTCGGTGAAGGCGGCTATCACTGTCGGGTCGAAGTAAGTCCCCGAGCGGCGTGTCAGCTCGACAACGGCGCGCGCCGGCTCCCAGCCCTCATGGTAGCAGCGGTCTTCCGTCAGCGCGTCGTAGGCATCGGCCACCGCGACAATGCGGCTGCCCAGCGGTATCTCTTCGCCGCTCAGGCCATGCGGATAACCTGTTCCGTCCCAGCGCTCATGGTGCGCCGCTGCGACGAAAGGAATCTCGGCGAGGTCTTCGGGGAAGCGCATCTTCGACAGCAACCTGAAAGTGTGCATCGGATGCTCTTTGACGTGCGCGTATTCTTCGGCGGTTAACTGCGCAGGCTTTAGTAATACGTCATCGCGCACGCCAATCTTTCCATAATCGTGCAGCAGGCCGGCGTAGTAGATCAGCCGACAATCATTCGAGCTCAATCCCATGTGCCGGGCGATGCCCGTGCTGATCGCGCCGACTCGCGCCGAATGGCCAGCGGTGTTGTCGTCACGCGCATCGAGCGAGGCGGCCAGCGTGCGGATGAAGCTTTCAAGCGACCGCCGCTGCTCTTCGAGCAGATAGATGTTCTCAAGCGCCAGGCCGGCGTGATGCGCCACCGCTGCTAGAAAGTCGAGCGTTTCATCCTGGAAGGCTCGCTCAGGCG
>JBJMGU010000179.1:0-7714 GCA_045807765.1 Blastocatellia bacterium | reverse complement strand
CGCCCGCGCAGACCGAGATGCCGCCCGTAAAGCATCTGCGGGTTGATATAGCTCCAGACCTCGTCAAGGTCTGTGACGTTGATGATGTGGCGGTCAAGGTCGGGCACCGCAGGAATCTCGACATCGAGCGACACACGCGAGCTGCGCTGTTCGCTCTCGTCAAAGATGACCGGCGGGGGCGCGGGCCGCGCGCCAAAATCCTGCTCGGTTAACTCGGCTTCGAGCCTGATGCGCTCGTCGGCGTTCATCAAGCGATTGAGCGTGTCCAGGCCGTTCATCGCGTCGCTGCAATAGACCACCGTGTTGCTGTAAGCCGGGGCGATCCTGGTGCGCGTGAAGCGATTCGACAGCGCCGCGCCGCCTACGAGCAGCGGCACCTGCACACCCGCGTCCTTCAAATCTTCTGCCGTCAAAACCATCTGCTGTGCCGATTTCACCAGCAGGCCCGACAGCCCGATCACATCGGGACGATGCTCGCGCGCCGCTTGAATCAAAATCTCTGACGGAATCTTGATGCCGAGGTTGATCACTTCGTAGCCGTTGTTCGACAGGATGATGTCAACCAGGTTTTTGCCAATGTCATGCACATCACCTTTGACGGTCGCCAGCACAATGCGCCCGCGGATCGAGTCGGCGCGCTTTTCCATGAACCGCTCAAGGTGCGACACGGCGGCCTTCATCGCTTCGGCGGATTGCAGCACTTCGGCGACGATCAGCTCGTTGTTGTTGAACAGCCGCCCGACCTCTTCCATGCCGCGCATCAACGGGCCGTTGATGATGTCGAGCGGCGCGGCCTGCTTGAGCTTCAAATCGAGATCGGCGATCAACCCTTCTTTGGTGCCTTCGATGATGTAATTCGCCAGCCGCTCGTCTAAGGGCAAATCGCTCATCACCTTCTTGGTGCGCGATGTCTGCGAGCGGAAGTGCGCCGCAAACGCCGCAATCGGATCATTGCCGCGATTCCATAACAGGTCTTCGGCCAAACGGCGCTCCGCTTCGGGGATCGAGGCGTAGCGTTCGAGCTTCTCGGAATTGACGATGGCCAGATCGAGCCCGGCCTTCGTGCAGTGATAGAGAAAGACCGAGTTCAAGACTTCGCGGCCCGCGTCTGGAAGACCGAACGAGACATTGCTGATGCCCAGCACCGTCTTGACGTGCGGAATCGTTTCCTTGATAAGCCGCACCGCTTCGATGGTCTCGACGGCGCTGCCGACGTAGTTCCGATCGCCGGTGGCGCACGGAAAGACCAGCGGATCGATGATGATGTCTTCGGGCCGGATGCCGTAGTCTTCGGTGAGTAACTTCACAGAGCGTTCAGCGACCGCCAGCTTGCGCTCGCGGGTGACGGCCTGCGCCTGCTCCTTGTCTTCGTCAATGCAGCCGACGATCAGCGCCGCGCCGTACTTGCGCGCCAGCGGCGTGACGCGCTCAAATTTCTCCAGCCCGTCTTCGAGGTTGATCGAGTTGATGATCGATTTGCCCTGGCAAAAGGTCAGCGACTGCTCGATGGCCACGGCGTCGGTCGTATCGATCATGATCGGCACTTTGATCAAGCGGTTCAGCCGGTCATAGAAGCGGTCAATATCGTATAGCTCGTCGCGGTCGGCATTCTGCAAATTGACATCAATGATCTGCGCGCCGCCTTTGACCTGCTGCCGCCCGACCTCTGCGGCCTCTTCGTATTTCTCTTCGGTGATCAACCGCTTGAATTTGCGCGAGCCGACTTCATTGGTGCGCTCGCCGACGATGAGCGGGCGCTGGTCGTCGCTCGCTTCGACAAAGTCTATGCCCGAAAAAAGCGTGCGATGATGTGGCTGCCAGGCGCGCGGGCGCTTGCCTTCGACCATCTGTGCAAGCGCGCGGATGTGCGCGGCAGTCGTGCCGCAACAGCCACCAACCAGATTGAGCCAGCCGTGATCGACGAAGCGTTCGATGGTCGCCGCAAAGGTTTCGGGCGTTTCGCGGTACTGGCCGGTTTCGGGGTCGGGCAAGCCGGCGTTCGGCACACACGACACGCGCGTCTGCGCAATCGCCGCGACGCTGCGAACGTGGTCGGTCATCAGTTCAGGGCCAGTCGCGCAATTCAAACCTATCGATAGCAAGTCGGCATGCGCCAGCGACACGGCGAGGGCTTCGGCGGTCTGCCCCGCAAGCATGGTTCCCATCACTTCAATCGTGCCCGACACCATCACCGGCACGCGTATGCCAAGCTCGTCAAAGACTTTCCAGATGCCGATGAGCGCGGCTTTCGTGGTGCGTGTGTCGAGCTGCGTTTCAACTAACAAGATGTCTGCGCCGCCCGTGACCAGTCCGGTGGCTTCAGCGTGAAAGGCGTTGATGAGCTCGTCAAAGGTGACGCCGCCGGTAACCGAGATCGATTTCGTCGTCGGCCCGATGGAGCCGGCGACAAAGCGCGGGCGATTCGTGGTCGAATACTCGGCGGCGGCCTGTCGCGCCAACCGCGCGGCAGTTTCGTTCTGCTGGACGGCCAAATCCTGCAAGCCGTATTCAGCGAGAACGATGGGCGTGCCGCCGAAGGTGTTGGTCTCGATGATGTCGGCGCCGGCTTCGAGATAACCGCGATGAATGTCCAACACGACGTCGGGCCGCGTGAAGACGAGGTTCTCGTTGCAGCCCTCAAGCTGCGCGCCGCCGAAATCCTCGGCAGTCAACTGATGCGCTTGAATCGCTGTGCCGGTCGCGCCATCCAGCACAAGGATGCGCTCGGCCAGCAACTCTTCGAGTAGTTTTGTACGTTCCATAAGCAGTAATCAGTAGGCAGTAGGCAGTCGGCAGTAAGCAGTAGGAAGAAAGAGTGTGAATCAGTCTCTCGTTCCTGACTGCCTACTGCTTACTGCCGACTGCCTACTGCTGGGGCGGCTTTTCTTCCGCGGCTTTCTTCACGTCGGTCGTCCGCTCTTCCCTGCCCACCGGCAGGCCGAGCCGTTGGCGAATCTCGCCGCGCCGCTCGCGCGCCACCGCCGACATGGTCAGGTAAATCGTGTCGAATTCGGCGGCGGTCAACGGCGTCACGCTGCTCAGCAGGTACTTGTAGCCGATATCGTTATCGCTATCGACAAAGAAACTGCCCAGCGTGATGGCATCGTTGGTCGAAAGCAGATATTGAAAGACCTCTTCCTTGTTGGTCACATTCTTGACGTTGCCGAAGTTGTAGACGTAGAAGCCGACTAGATTCTTGTGGCGGTCGTTGGTGACGACGATGGTTGTCTTGCCGCCTTTCGGGTCGTTGTAATTCGACACCACCATGTCCGCCGTGCTCTTGGACGGGTCAATGCTCGCGCCGAGTTTTTGCAGATAGAGCTTCGTCTTCTCGGCAAACGTCAGCTTCGGCGCAGGCGGCTTCGGCTTGGGTGCCTGAGCTTGTGCCGGGTCGGTCTGCGCGCATACTGCGCCGGTGATTAACATGACAACGACGGGAACGGTTAAAATAAACTTTCTCATAAGCATCCTGTCCTCAGGTTCACGGTTTCTTCAACGGATCTTTGTCCGTCTGCTCATTGCGCATAAAGCCATCGAGCGTCGGCACGTACTCGTCGGTGATGCGCAACAGTTCGATGACTGATGAGCGAAAGGTCTCATAGCCGACGCCGTCTTCGGTCGAAAACGTAAAGCGCGCGCCGATGTCGCCCTGGTTGTCAACGAAGAAGGTCGCAAAAGCGCGGTGATTGGCTTCCAACAATCGCTGAAACAACTTCTCGCGGTCGGCAACGCGCGCCAGATTGAAATAACGCCCTTTGAATTTCGGATACGCCGTCAGCACCAGCGTCTGATCGGCGCGCCGCTCGACGTAGAGATCAATGCGGTCGGCGTTCTGGTTATCGGTGCTGGGCACAACCAGCGTGTCGGCGCTGCGCGGGTGCGGCACCGATTGCATCTCCATCTTGTCGAGATAGACCTTGACCGTCTGTATGCTGATGCCTTTCTGCTGCGGCGCAGCAAAGGCGAGCCCCAGCAGCGCGGCGGCCAGTATCGGCATGGCTATAGATCGTTTCATTATCAAATATCTCCGCAATCGTCACCGATTTCTTGCCGACAGATATTTTACCGCCAAACAGAAATCAGAAACCAATCAGAGGACGCTGAAGACGTCGAGCGCATACGCCACCCTGCCGAACGGCGCGCTGACCTGTACGCCCTGCACCAGGTGGCGCACTTCCATCAAGGTTTCGCGGGCGATGGCCAAGCCTTCTTCGCGCGCCGCGTCCTTGTCAGTGACCTGCTGCATCCGTTTCAAGATGGATGGCGGCACGACGACGCCGGGCACTTCGTTGGCCAGGAACTCGGCGTTGCGATAACTGACCAGCGGCCAGATGCCGGCGATCACAGGGATGCGGTAAGGCTCAATGCGCTTCAAAAAGTTTTTTAGCTGCTCGACATCAAACGTCGGCTGGGTGATCGCGAACTCGGCGCCGGCCTCGACTTTCCACTGAAACCGGCGCAACTCGTATTCGAGATCAACGGCGCACGGATTGACGCCGACACCGACATAAAACGAAGTCGGGTCACCGATGGGATTGCCGCCGATGTCCAGGCCGTGATTCAAGCGGTTGACCATGTTGACCAGGCCAATCGAATCGATGTCGAAGACGGCGGTGGCTTCCGGGTATGGCCCCATCTTCGGCGGGTCGCCGGTGATGATTAAAAAGTTGCGCAGGCCAAGACCGGCAGCGCCCAGCAGATCGCTCGTCATGCCGAGCAGGTTGCGGTCGCGGCAACAGTAATGCACCACACATTCGATGCCGACCTGCTGTTCGATGATCGTCGAAACCGCCAGCGCCCCCATGCGCGACTGCGCTCGCGGCCCGTCCGGCACGTTGACCGCATCAACGCCCGCTTCTTTCAGCAAGCGCACGTTCTCTAACATTTTCGATGGGTCGCAGCCCTTCGGCGGCACGATCTCGACCGAAGTGACGAACTGGCCTTCGCAGATTTTCTTAGCGAAAGCTGACTTTTCAGCGCGCGGCGTCACCTGAACGCGAGGCGCGGATTCTTCGATAACAAACCCGCTCGCCGCCGAGCGACCGGGGCTGAGCGCCGCGACGGCGTTGGCAATCTCTTTGATGTGCCGGGGTGTCGTGCCGCAGCAGCCGCCGACGAACTTGGCGCCGGCCTGAATCAAGCGCTTGGCGTACTTGGCCATGTAATCGGGCGACGCCATGTAGAACAGCCGCCCGTCCACCTGTCGCGGCAAGCCGCCGTTGGGCTGCGCCGAGAGTTTGCGCCGCGTCACTTCGCGCATCTTTTCGATGGCCGGCAGCATCGTCGCCGGACCGACTGAACAGTTTAGGCCGATAACATCGGCGCCCCACTCGTCCAGCCGCCGGGTGAAGATTTCCGGCGACGTGCCGTAACTGGTGTTGCCGTCGTTCTGGATGGTGATCTGCGCAACCAGCGGCAGGTCTGTGAGCGAGCGCACGGCGAGTATCGCTTGATGAATCTCGGCGATGTCCGAGAAGGTTTCCAGCACCAGCAGGTCAACGCCGCTTTCGACGAGCGCCTGCGCCTGCTCGCGAAAGATGGCTTGCGCTTCTTCGGTTGATGTGGGGCCGTAAGGCTCGATGCGGATGCCGAGCGGCCCGAGGGCACCGGCAACGAAGGCGCGGTCGCCGGCAGCTTCGCGGGCGATGTGCACGGCAGCCGTGTTGATGTCGGCCATCTTGTCTTGCAGGCCGTAGCCAGTCAGCTTGACGCGGTTCGCGCCGTAGGTATTGGTCTCGATGATGTCAGCGCCGGCCTTCACATATTCGCGCTGCACGCCAAGAACCAGGTCGGCGTTCGTCAGGTTCAGCTCATCATAACAGCGGTTGATATAGACGCCGCGCGCATAGAGCATCGTCCCCATTGCGCCGTCGAAGACGTAGACACGGTCATCTGTGACTGCGTTGCGAAAATCTTTCATAAAGCAAAATCAAAAGCCCCGCGCTAAACTGCGCGGGGCCGAATCCGGGCTGTTTAGCAGTCTTTTTACGTGGAGCAAGTTGCCTGAAATCGCCACGTTAAATTGTCAATCTCTGACAATGTACACGCCCCGCCGATGCAAGTCAATTGCGCCGTCCGCGCCCACGGTCTTTGATGCGTCAGCCACGCGTTGCTAAGATTCCCATATGCTGACGAGTGATCAAAGAAAGCCTGTGGGCCTGGCGCTTGCCTTAATTATCGCGTTGACGACAGCCGGCTTTGCCGCAGACCGGCGGAGCTATGCAGCGCAGGCCAAACAATGGCGGGCCGAGCGCGATACTGAGCTGAAAGCCGATGACGGCTGGCTGACGCTTGCCGGATTGTTCTGGCTGAAAGAAGGTGACAACCGCATCGGCAGCGACCCGACCGGCGACATCCTGCTGCCCGAAGGCTCAGCACCGGCGCGTCTCGGCGTCATCACGTTTCACGATGGCCACGCGACGTTGCGCGTCACCGGTGATGCGCAGGTAACGTTGAACGGCAAGCCGGTGGCAACCGTCGAGTTGCAATCCGACGAGCACCAAAAGCCCGATGTGCTGCGCCTCGGCGGGCTGTCGTTTCACGTCATCAAGCGTGGGGCGCGTTACGGCGTGCGCGTCAAAGACCTGAACAGCGCGGCGCGGCGCGAGTTCACCGGGCGGCGCTGGTATCCGGCAAATTCCAGCTATCGCGTGATGGCGGATTTCGTCGCTTACGGCCAGCCGCGCCAGGTTGACATCATCAACAAGCTCGGTGACGTCATCAAGATGACCAGTCCCGGCTATGCCGTCTTCAAGCTCAAAGGCAAGGCTTATCGGCTGGATGCGCTCGATGAAGAAGGCAAGCTGTTTTTTGTCTTCGGTGACCTGACCAATGGCAAGACGACCTATGGCGCGGGGCGTTTCCTTTACGCCGACGCCGCAAAGAGCGGCAAGGTGGTGATGGACTTTAATCAGGCGGTCAACCCGCCGTGCGCCTTCACGCCATTTGCGACCTGCCCGCTGCCGCCGCGCCAGAATCGTATGAAGACTGCCATTGCGGCAGGCGAATTGAATTACCACACTGCCGCAAATGCGCTGGCCCATTAAGCGGCTTTAGATCAACTGATCTATGGACGTATACGGCAAGCCCTGATCTTCGGCGACCGCTTCGTAAACCACTTTGCCTCGATATGTGTTGACGCCGTGCTTCAGGTGCGCGTCGCGACGGAAGGCTTCTTCCGGCCCATACTTCGCCAGCTTCAAGGCAAACGGCAGCGTTACATTGGTCAGCGCGAACGTCGAGGTGCGCGGCACCGCGCCCGGCATGTTGGTGACGCCATAATGCAGGACGTTTTCGACATAGTAAGTCGGCGCGCTATGCGTCGTCGGCTTCGTCGTTTCGATGCAACCGCCCTGATCAACCGCCACGTCAACAATCACCGAGCCGCGCGGCATATCTTTCAGCATCTCGCGGGTCACGAGCTTCGGAGCCGCCGCGCCCGGCACCAGCACCGCGCCAACCACCAGATCCGAAGCCGCTACTGATTCGGCGATTGTGTAAGGGTTCGACGCCAGCGTGCGGATGCGGCTGCCGAAAATGTCATCAAGATAACGCAAACGTTCGAGGTCGCGGTCAATGATGATGACCGCCGCGCCCAATCCGACGGCCATCTTCGCGGCGTTCGTGCCGACGACGCCGCCGCCGATGATCGTCACGCGGCCCGGCGCAACGCCCGGCACGCCGCCCAGCAAGACGCCGCGCCCGCCGTTGATCT
>JBJMGU010000178.1:0-4038 GCA_045807765.1 Blastocatellia bacterium | reverse complement strand
TTTCCGCATCCGTCGTGGCCGTGCAAGGTTTCTGCGCCCGGCTGGAGACTGCCGTCTGAGGTGGCGTTTTAGCCAAGCCGGTGTCGGTGGTTGCGACTGCGCCACCGAGCAGTAGGGAAAGAGCCATCAGGGTTATCAGGAGATTTCGTCTGGCCATGCGTTTGCCTTTCATTTGAAGTTGGAGATCATCGAAAGCAAGCTGTGACGCCACTGCTTGCCAAAATAGATCGCCTTGCCATCCGGCGACCAGGCAAGGCTGGAGAAGTACAGCCTCGCATCGGTGTTAGCCGTCAGCCTTTTGGGCGCGCCGCCGCCCGTCGGCATCGTATAGAGATTGTCTTTGCCATCCTGTTGCCCGACATACGCGATCATTCGTCCGTCCGCCGACAGGTGAATGTTGTACAGATAAGCCGACTGAAGTTTGATCAGGGGCTTTGACTCGCGCGAAACGGTAGTGATTTCGACGATGCTGATTTCAGGTAAAGGGGCCGCACTCGCCTTGCCTTTGAGAGTGGCTATGATTAACCCCGTCCCATCCCCTGACCAACCGAGCAGGCGCAAAAAGTTATCTGTCTGAAAGACTATCTGCGCCGTCTTGGTTTCTACGTCAACCACCCAGACACAATTGATCATCTTGCCATCAACCGCGTTATCTGGCCTTGAAGTATAAGCCAGATGCTTGCCGTCCGATGACCACAAGGGGCTGTAATAACGCAGGTCGGCCTGGCTATTGTTGGTAACTTGCGTGTCGTTTGCGCCATCAGCCGAGACCAGCCAGAGGTTTGGCGCTCCCGACTTTTTCGAGCGATAAACAATTCTCCTGCCATCCGGCGACCAGCCAAAATCACTGGCTTGCGTGCGATTATAGGGCATAACTGAAGGTGAAACAGCCAGTACGCCTCCATTCGTCACTTGTCTGGCTTCGCCCCCCACCGCTTGAATCGCCCAGAGGTTATATATCCCGCCGACAAGCCGCATGAAGGCCACCTGTCGGCTGTCGGGCGACCATACAGGCATAAATCCGTCATCAATGAGTTGCGTCGGCGATGCGTCTGGATCGGTTGGCTTGAGCAGTATCGCGCCACTTGCGAGCTTATCGCCCTGGCTCAGGTTTTTGACCGATAGGTAGGCTACTGTTTTGGTGTTGGGCGCGACGCTAGGCCACAACTCAGAATTGATATCAGAAGTGAGCGCAAACTCCTCGCCTGTGATGCTGACCCCCCAGACGTCGGATTCTTCTTTCGATGACCCGTAAAGAATCTTCGCGCCGTCCGTCGTCACGTCGAGCACGAAGCTGTCATTGTCGCCGAAGGTGATTTGCGTGGCAGGACTGGCGTCGGTGTCGGTCACGAAGATTTGAAATACTCCGTCAACCAGCGCACTGTATAAAATCCGCCGGCTGTCAGCATGCCAGACGACGTTGCGGATTTCCGTCGCGCTGTTGACGATTTGCCGCGCCGCGCCGCCGCGCGCCGGCATCGTCCAAACGCCCCATCGGTCGCCCTCTGCGCCGACATAAACAATCTGCTTTTCGTCAGAGGATATGTTGAGAGAATAAGCCGAATTATCTGCCGGCTCGAAGCTCGTCAATTGCGTCGTCTGCCTCGATTTGATGTCGAGCGCAAATAGGTTTTGCTTTGCTTCGTAATAAAGCACGCCGCTCTTTGACCAATAGCGCGGTTTGGTATCGCTGGCGGGGACGGTCGTAATCAGTGACGCTGAACCGCCGAAATAAGCCAAGCGCCAGAGGCCATTTTGATTGCCCCGCGTTGAGAAATAGGTGACCTCTTCGCCGTCCGGCGACCAGATCGGCTGGTCATTTCCCGATTCGTCTTTGGTGATCTGTACGGGCGAGGCGTTGGCGGCGGTCTGCTTGACATAAACGTTGCGAGAGCCACCGATATTGGTAACAAAAGCTATCCGCGCGCCATCGGGCGAAAAGGAACCGACACTGTAGCCTTCGCCGGGGGCGCTACGCCAGGTAGCGACCTCGCTTATTCTCAGCGATGCCGGCATCGTCGTCGGACGTCGCACGGCAAACCACCACACCGCGCTCAGAGCCAGGCACGTCAGCAGTAGAATGGCTAGCGTCTGGTGCAGCGAAAAACGCCGCGCCGTCATTATGCTGGTGGCGAACGCCGCGACTTCTCCGGTTTGCGGCGAAACAGCCACCGGCTGGTCGCTTAGTTCCAACTCGCGGTTGAGACGCTTGAGGTCGAGCAGCAGTTCCTGGCTAGTCTGGTAGCGCTGTGCTTTGTCCTTCTGCAATGACTTGGCGACGATACTCTGCAACTGGGGAGGAAGGTCGCTCAACATCGGCGCTTCCATCAAAATGGCAGCGATCACATCGCCTTGCGTTGGTTTGTCGAAAAGCCCCTTACCGGTGAGCATCTCGTAAAGCACAGCCCCAAGGCTGAAGATGTCTGAGCGCGCATCAACCGACTGCCCGCGCACTTGCTCAGGCGACATATATTGCAGCGTCCCCAGAATGCTGCCGGGCCGTGTCATTCCCTTAGCGAGCGTTTCAGCTTCCGAATCAGCCGCGCCACGAATTGGCGCGAGCAATTTGGCGAGGCCGAAATCGAGGACTTTGACCAGATCATCGGGCCTGACCATGATGTTTTCCGGCTTGATGTCGCGATGGATGATTCCTGCGCCGTGCGCCGCGTTGAGTGCTGAAGCGACTTGCATGGCAACGTCAACGGATTCGCGCAAAGAAAACGGCGCTCGTCTCAGACGGCTGCGCAAGGTTTCGCCGTTGACTAATTCGGTGGCGATGAATCGTGAATCCTCACTGTCGCCAATGTCATAAACAGTCAGGATGTTCGGATGATTGAGCGCCGATGCTGCCTTCGCTTCCAGCATAAAGCGGCGCACCCGATCTTCATCTGCGGCAACATTGGGCGGCAAAACCTTCAGCGCCACTTGCCGCTCAAGGCGCGTGTCTTCGGCGAGATAGACTTCGCCCATGCCGCCCTCGCCGAGCTTTCTCAGGACGCGGTAATGCGAGATGCTACGGGAAACCATCGCGAGCCTCACGCGATCACAGGGCTGCCTGAACGCCCCTGAAGAGGATGCGGTTTAGGAGGTGAAACCGGTCATCCTACGGCGGAGCCATTATACATGGTTGAATTAGGAATGAAAGAGCGGCGAATCAATGATTCTCAGCAGACGCTCATCTGCCCGCAGACCGCCGCCCAAGCGACTGTTTGACAGTGCCGCCGCGCTTGCTTAAACTCAAGCTTCAAGAAAATGGGGGCAGGGAATTGATCGCGCAACTGACCGGCAAGCTGGCTCACAAACAACCCAACAGCATTATCATCGATGTTGGCGGCGTCGGCTATGAAGTAACCGTGCCGCTTTCGACCTTTTATGAGCTAGGCGAGCCCGGCTCGGATATTTCGCTGCGCATCCATACCAACGTGCGCGAAGACGCGATTCAACTATTCGGCTTTCGCACGTTCAACGAGAAAGAACTCTTCTTGAAGCTCACCAGCGTCACCGGCATCGGCCCGAAGCTCGCCGTCACGATGTTGTCAGGGCTAGCGGCCAATGATCTGATTGCGGCGATCAGGAATAATGATCTGGCGCGGCTCACAGGCATTCCGGGCGTCGGGCGCAAGACCGCCGAGCGCCTGGTTGTCGAGCTGCGCGAAAAACTGGCGAAGATGACTTTTGACGCCGGCGAGATCGAGCCCGCAGGGGCACAGGCCGCGGGCGTCAGCCGAGAGGCGGTGCGCGATGACACGGTCGCCGCGCTGCTGGCGCTCGGTTATCCCAGGGCGGTCGCTGAAAGGGCCGTCGAGCGCGCGCTGGCAGAGGCAGGCGAAGGCTCGATTGAAGCGGTGCTGAAGCGCGCGCTGCGCCGTATGTCGCGTTGATAAGCACGACAAGAGCGCGCATCAAAAAAATAACAAAGTTTTGATCGTCGGCATGTGAGATTGCCATTGATTTTTCATGAGCGCGGCCATATAATGCCGCACGATTGATGGTGAGAGACCCCCTCTCCGGCAAGTCATCACTGCGCAGGTAGTCAAG
>JBJMGU010000177.1:0-12008 GCA_045807765.1 Blastocatellia bacterium | reverse complement strand
CGACCATCGATTCGAGGCGCAGCTTCAAGGCCGTCAACTGCTGGCCGAGCTGGTCGTGCAGGTCGCGCGAGATGCGCCGCCGCTCGTCTTCGAGCGCCGACACCAGCACGCGCATACCGCGGCGGCGCTGGCGGTCGGCGCGGCGTTCCGGGATGTCGTAGAAGGCCATGACGGCGGCCACCATTTTGCCGTCGGGCGTGTAGATCGGCGCCGAGCTGACCGCCATGCAACCGTGCGTGCCATCGCCGCGCTCGTAATCAATCTCTTCGCCATTGACGACTTCGCCCTTCTGGATCGAACGCGCCAGCGGCCACTCCTCCGGCTTGTAGGGCCGGCCTCCGGCAAAGAAGCCTTTGTAATCCCCATAATCCGAGACGGCGCCGGAGGCAATGAAGGCGTGCCGCCAGATGCGCACGCCCTCCTCATTGCCGAGGATCAGCCGGCCCATCGGCGCTTCGGCGATGATGACGCCGACCGGCATCTGGCGCACAATCGCCTCCATGAGGCCGCGCTGCTGGTCGAGCTCGTTGAGCAGCCGCTCGCGTTCCTGCTCGGCGCGCTTGCGGTCGGTGATTTCGAGGAAGGTCACCACGACGCCGTCAATGCGATCTTCGGGGGTGCGGTACGGCAGCAGGCGCGCAATGTAATAGCGCCCGTCGCTGCTCGCCACCTCGCGCTCGACGGTTTGCAGCGATGCCAATACCTGCTCGGCGTCGTCGGCCAGCTTGTCGTAGTTGAGCTTATGGGTCAGGTGCGCCAGCGGGCGCTTAATGTCAGAGGCGATGAGGTTGAAGATTTCCTGGGCGCCGCGCGTGAAGCGCTTGATGTTCAGGGCGCGGTCTAGGAAGATGGTGCCGATCTCGGTTGAGGCCATCAGGTTCTTCAAGTCGGAGTTGGCGCGGCTGACCTCGTCGAGCTTCTCGCGGTACTCATGGTTTACAGTCGTCAACTCCTCGTTGACCGACTGCAACTCCTCCTTGCTGGTCTCCAGCTCCTCTGTCGCTGAACGCAACTCCTCGTTGATGGCTTGTAGCTCTTCGTTCGAAGCTTTCAGCTCTTCGTTCGAAGTCTCGTACTGCTCGACGGTGACGCGCAACTGCTCGCGTGTGCGGTGTAGCTCGTCCTCCATGTTGCGCAGGAGCGGCTCCAGTTCGTGCTCCGCGACCGCTGTGCCGGAGCCCGTAAGCGTGGCGGGAATGGTCGCCTCTTTCATTTCGTTGAAGACGACCATCAGGTAGCCCTGCTCCGAGTTCGGCATGGTGACCGGCTCGACCGACAGGCTGACGAGGCTTGTCTCGCCGTCGATCTGCGCGCGGACGAAGGGCGATTCGACCGGGGCGCCGCTCTGCCGGGCGGTCATCAGCAGAGTGCGCAGCTCCATGCGCAGCGACTCGTTGATGGCCTTTTGCAGATTGCGCGACGGCTCGCCGGCGTTGAATTGCAGGTAACGCCCGGCGTTGCCCGACAGGTGGATGATGTCGAATTCCTCGTTGATCAGGGCGCTGGCCGGCGTGTAACGCGCCATCAGCCGCTCCTGGTGGAGGTCGGCAATCGTCTGGCCGCGGGCGGCGGTCTGACGTTGCAGGGGTTTCATCTCCCAGCGACCCGGCTGCGGCAGCAGCGGCAGGCCGGGCATTTGGCCTGTCCGCGCGCGCCGCTGGTAGATGCGAAAGCGCTTGTTGACCGGCGCGAATAACGCCGCCGCGCCCTCGGCAGTCTCTGACGAGCCGAGGAAAATAAAGCCTTCCGGGCGCAACGCGAAGTGAAAGATTTCGAGCACACGATCCTGGATGTCGCGCGTCAGGTAGATCAGCAGGTTGCGGCAAGTGATGAGGTCGAGCTTGGAAAACGGCGGGTCGCGCAAGATGTTATGCGGCGCGAACAGCACAGTCTCGCGCACCTCCTTGCGGATGCGATAGTGCGAGTCCTCGTGTGTGAAGAAGCGCCTCAGGCGCTCGGGCGACACGTCGCCGGCGATGGTATCAGGATAGAGCGCGTAGCGGGCACGCTGGATGGCCTCTTCGTCAATGTCGGTGGCGAAGACCTGCAACTTCGGCGGGTCGGTCAATTTCGAGGCGTGCTCGTGCAGCAGCATGGCCATCGAGTAAGCTTCCTCGCCCGTTGCGCAGCCCGTCACCCAGACGCGCACCTGCTGGCTGTTGTCCTTGCCCGCGAAGAGCCTGGGAATAACGTCCGTAGCCATGCGCTCGAAGGCTTCGCGGTCGCGGAAAAAGTTCGTGACGCTGATCAACAGGTCGCGCAGCAGCGCCATCACTTCCTCGGGGTGCTGGCGCAGGAATTGCCGATAGCCGGGCAGATCGCTTACGCCATTGACCTGCAAGCGGCGCTCGATGCGGCGCAGGATGGTCGTGCGTTTGTAGTTGGTGAAGTCGTGGCCTGTGCGCGAGCGCACCAGAGTGAGCACGTCGCGCAGCACCTGTTCGCCCTTGTCGTGTGGCGAGGCTGGTTCGACGGGCGGCAGGACGATGCGTTGGGCGTTCTCGCGCAGCGCCAGCAGCTTGTCAGAAATTTCTGCCGCCGGCAGCACGAAGTCAACGGCGCCGGAGTTGATGGCGCTGTTAGGCATGCTGGCCTGCTCGGCTTCGCGCGGGTCCTGCACGATGGTCAAGCCGCCCTCCTCCTTGATGCGCCGCATGCCGAGCATGCCGTCAGCGCCCGATCCTGACAGCAAGACGGCGATGGCGTTGTTGCGATAGACTTCGGCCAGCGAGCGGAAGAAGAGATCAATCGGCACGCGGTCACCGCGCGTGTGATCCGGCTCGGCCAGTCGGATCACGCCGTCTTCGAGCATCAGGTTCTTGTTGGGCGGGATGACGTAGACGTGATTCTTCTCGACCTTCACAAGGTCCTCGACCTGCGTAACCGGCATGGCGGTGGCGCTTTGCAGCACCTCGTCGAGGGTGCTCTTGTGCGTTGGCGACAGATGCAGAATGACGACGTATGCCATGTCGCTGTCTGCGGGCAGGCGACGGAACAATTCCATGATCGGCTTGAAGCCGCCCGCCGACGCGCCAATGCCGACGAGGATAAAGCCGCCGGGCTTCTTCAGCTTCGCGAGGTCTTCGTTGATCGTTGGACGTTTATGCGATTCGCGCTTCTTCTTTTCCATAATCCTCGGTTCAAATCGTACTTGCCCGGTTGCCGCAATGAAAGTGGGCGGAGTCTACGCGCGCCGTCTGAGCTTCCAATGACGTGAAAAGAATTGAAGGTTACAATACCTGTTCCGGTTCGACTATTATCTTACGCCTTTCCCCGGCGTTTGGCGATTGCGTTTGAGAGACTAGCGCGGCGGATTGACGCGCGCCGCATTTCTCAAGTAAAACTCTTCGCGCCGGTTCGCTCTTTCGATCAGTATGATTTTGCCGCGTAGCGGCAGATGAATTTAGGCAAGCACTTTAGTGCCTGTACGCGTTAGCCCAATCGCCGCCGCGTCGCGGCGAATGCCAGTTATTTCCAGAGATTGACCATGAAACGCCCGATACGCCTGATCTGCTTAACCCTGTGCGCGGCTGCCATCGTCACGAGCTATTTTCTGCCGCGCGCTTCGGCGCAGCAGGGCGGCACGAAGCCCGTTGACTTTAACCGCGAGGTGCGGTCCATCCTTTCGGACAACTGCTTCGCCTGCCACGGCCCTGACGACAAGCAGCGCATGGCGCGGTTACGTTTTGACACCAGAGAGGGTGCCTTTGCCAAGCCCGGCGTCATCATCCCCGGCGACTCGCAGAATTCAAAATTGATTAAGCGCATCACCTCGAAAGACCCGGCCTTTCGCATGCCGCCGGCGGATTCGGGCCACAGCCTGACCGAGCAGCAGATCGCGACGCTGACGCGCTGGGTGGACGAAGGCGCGCGCTGGAGCAATCACTGGGCCTATCAGCCTGTCACAAGGCCCGAGCCGCCTGCCGTGACCAATGCCGCGTGGGCGCGCAATGCCATTGACCGCTTCATCCTGGCGCGGTTGGAACGCGAAGGCTTAAAGCCATCACCGGAAGCCGACCGCGCGACCTTGTTGCGCCGCGTCTCGCTCGACCTGACGGGCTTACCGCCGACGCCGCAAGAGCTTGACGCCTTTTTCGCCGACCGCTCGCCCGACGCCTACGAAAAGGCCGTAGACCGTTTGCTCGCCTCACCGCACTACGGCGAGCGCATGGCGCTGATGTGGTTAGACCTGGCGCGCTACGCCGACACGCACGGCTATCACATAGACAGCCACCGCGATATGTGGCCGTGGCGTGACTGGGTGATTCAAGCGTTCAACCAGAACAAGCGCTACGATCAATTCACGATTGAGCAACTGGCGGGCGACCTGCTGCCCGGTGCGACCACCGAGCAACGAATCGCCTCGGGGTTCAACCGCAATCACATGATTAACTTTGAGGGCGGCGCGATTCCCGAAGAGTACCAGACGGAATATGTCGTGGATCGCCTGGAAGCGACGGCGACGACGTGGATGGCGATGACGCTTGGCTGTGCGCGCTGTCATTCGCACAAGTATGACCCGCTGACGCAGAAAGAGTTCTATCAGTTCTTCGCCTTCTTCAACACGGTCTCGGAAGAAGGGCTGGATGGCCGCGAAGGCAACGCCAAACCGGCTATGCCGTTGCCGACCCCTGAGCAGAAGGCGCGACAGGAAGAGCTAGCGAAAGCCATCGCCGCCCGCGAGACCGAGCTGAAAAGCGAAGCGGTCGCGGCAGCGCAAGCCGAGTGGGAGAAAGCTTATGCCGGGCGCGTTGCGGATTCCAACCGCGAAGGGCTCGCCGCACATTACCCGCTCGACGGCAGCCTCTCCGACATATCGGGCCGCTATCAACACGGGACGACGGTGAAGGGCGACCCGACATTCGGCAATGGGCGCATCGGCCCCGCCGTGCGCTTTGACGGCGAAACCCAAGTGAGCTTCGGCAAGGTCGGCGGCTTTGATCGCGGCGACCATTTCACCGTCGCGACCTGGGTGAAGGTGGACAGCAACGTGCCGCTGACGCTGATGCACAAGCAAGCGAGCGAAAGCGACCGGCGCGGCTGGGAGATGTTCTTTGACGGCATGGGGCTGGTCGGCATTCAGCACTGGGCGGCGCAGCTCAATGTGCGCGTCGTCGCCTCAGGACCGGACGAGATGATCCATCTGCGCACGACCGAGAGAGTCTCTTTCGGCGACTGGCACCACATCGCGCTCACCTATGACGGGACGGCGAAAGCGGCGGGCTTGCGATTGTTCATTGATGGCAAGCCGGCAGCGGTCGAGGTCTTAAAAGATAACCTCGCGGGCTCGTGCGCCACAGACGCCACATTGCGAGTCGGCTATAAGCCGTTCGGCAAACCTTATAAGGGGCAGCTCGACGACTTGCGCCTCTACAACCGCGAGCTGGCGGAAAAGGAAATCTCTGACTTAGCCATTGGCTATCCAGTGATGGTGATTCTGTCTGCGGTCAACGGCAAACGCTCGAAGGATGAAGCCGAACAGGTGCGCGATTACTTTTTGAATGTTGCGGCGAGCGAGACTTACCGCCAGCAGTATGCCGAGCTGAAGCGCCTGCGGGCAGAGAAGCGGACGCTCGACAAAGCCATCGTCACGACGATGGTGATGGACGAGATGGCCAAGCCGCACGAGACCTTCGTGCTGGGGCGTGGCGATTATCGCAATCGGACGGACAAGGTCACGCCCGGTGTGCCTGCGGTCTTGCCGCCGCTGCCGAAGGACGCCACTTTGAATCGGCTGACGCTCGCCCGCTGGCTCGTTGACCCGCAGCACCCGTTGACCTCGCGGGTCGCAGTCAATCGCTTCTGGCAGATGTTGTTCGGCATCGGCATCGTCAAGACCAGCGAAGATTTCGGCTCGCAAGGCGAACCGCCCGTGCATCCTGAGCTGCTCGATTACCTGGCGAGCGAATTTATCAGCGGCAGCTGGGATGTGAAGGCGCTGCTGAAGGAAATTGTAACTTCGGCCACTTATCGCCAATCGTCGAAGCTGACGCCCGAAATGCGCGAGCGTGACCCGGAGAATCGTTTGCTGGCGCGCGGCCCACGCTCGCGTTTGCAGGCTGAGCTGGTGCGTGACAACGCGCTGGCGGTTAGCGGATTGTTGAACGAGCAGGTCGGCGGGCCGAGCGTTTTACCATATCAACCGGCTGGGCTGTGGGAAGAGATGGCGTTTGGCGACGGTTTTTCGGCGCAGGCTTATCATCAGGCGCACGGCAAAGATTTGTACCGCCGCAGCATGTACACCTTTTGGAAGCGCACGGTGCCGCCGGCATCACTGCTGACGTTTGACGCGCCCGACCGCGAGAAATGTGTCGCCCGTCGCGCCGTGACCAACACGCCATTGCAGGCGCTGGTGCTGATGAACGATCCGACCTACATTGAAGCGGCCCGGGCGCTGGCCATGCGCGCGGCGCGCGAAGGCGGCAAAGACACGGCGAGCCGCTTGCGCTACGCCTTCCGGCTGGCGACAGCGCGCTGGCCGACGGCGCAGGAATCTACCGTGTTGCGCGACTTGCTGGCAAAGCAACTTGCTGCCTATCGGCGCGACAACAAAGCGGCGCTCGCCTTATTGAAAGTTGGCGAATCGCCGCTCGACCCGAAGCTCGACGCGGCTGAAACAGCGGCGTGGATAGTCGTTACTTCAGCGATATTGAATCTCGACGAAACCATCACCAGGGAGTAGCACGATGTCTAAGGAAGATAACCAGGCCGCGGCGATTGAGCGAGAGCTGGCGTTGGGCATGACGCGACGGCAGTTCTTCGGCGTCGGCGCGAAAGGCATTGGCATAGCCGCGCTGGCGTCAATGCTCCAGCCTGAAATGCTCGCGGCTATTGGCGGCGATGAAACGGCGCGTGACCCGAAGACCGGCGGTCTAGCCGGCCTGCCGCACTTTGCGCCAAAAGCCAAGCGGGTTATCTTCCTGCACCAATCGGGCGGCCCTTCGCAGATCGAAACCTTCGATTACAAGCCGCCGCTCGAACGCTTGCACGGCACAGAGCTGCCCGAATCGGTGCGCCAGGGGCAGCGCATCACCGGCATGACTTCGGGGCAGTCGTCGCTGCCCTGCGTCCGCTCGCTGTTCAAGTTCAGCCAACACGGCCAGTCGGGCGCGTGGGTGAGCGAATTGCTGCCGCACACGGCGAAGCTGGTTGACGACCTGGCGATCATCAAGACCATGCACACAGACGCGATCAACCATGACCCGGCGATCACTTTCATTCAAACAGGCTTTCAACAGCCGGGCCGTCCGAGCATGGGCGCATGGGTGAGCTATGGTCTGGGCAGTGTGAATCAGAACCTGCCGGCTTTCGTTGTGCTGTTGTCGCAGGCACATGCATTGAACACCGACCAGCCGTTGTTCTCGCGTTTGTGGTCGAGCGGATTCTTGCCGTCGAATTATCAGGGCGTGCGCTTTCGCGGCGGCGCAACGCCTGTGCTGTTTTTAGACGACGCGCCCGGTGTGAGCAAGACGACGCGGCGGCAGATGCTCGACGCCGTTGGACGTTTAAACAAGATGAAGGCGGCAGAGTATGGCGACCCTGAGATCGAAACGCGAGTCGCGCAATACGAGATGGCTTATCGCATGCAGACGAGCGTGCCCGACCTGGTTGACTTGTCGAAGGAGCCGGATTCGGTCTTTGAAATGTACGGCCCGGAATCGCGCCGACCGGGGAGCTATGCGGCGAACTGTCTGCTGGCGCGGCGGCTCGCCGAGCGTAATGTGCGTTTCATTCAGCTCTACCATCGCGGCTGGGATCAACATAATGATCTGCCGCGCGATCTGGCGCTGCAATGTCGAGGCACGGATCAGCCGACGGCGGCATTAATTACAGATTTGAAACAGCGCGGCCTGCTCGACGACACCCTGGTAGTGTGGGGCGGGGAATTCGGGCGCACGGTCTATTGCCAGGGCAAGCTGACCGAAGGCAATTATGGGCGCGACCATCACCCGCGCAACTTTGCGATGTGGCTGGCGGGCGGCGGCATCAAGCGCGGCATGGTCATGGGCGAGACTGATGACTTCAGTTATAACGCCGTCGCCGACCCGGTGAGCGTTTTTGATTTGCAAGCGACGATCCTGCATCTGCTCGGCGTAGATCACAAACGCCTGACCTTCAAGTTCCAGGGCCGCCACTTCCGCCTGACCGATGTGCATGGCGAAGTCGTCGAGAAGCTGCTGGCTTGAAGCGCGACCCCGACGCTTATTTGTCATCCGACTCTGATCGGCTGGCGGCTGGTGAACTGAGATTCAGTGAGATCGGCGAGCCATCATCCTCGGGGCCGCGCTCCTGCCGCCGGGCGTTAAGCCAAACCTTAACCCACTGGTAAGCGGCGAAGGCGGCTAGTGTTAAGACGATGCTGCCGATAGCCGCGACCCACCAACCAAATCCACTCAGCGCGACATAACTGGCGGCCAGCATCGCCGCTGCATAAAGCGCCACCTGAACGATCTGCCAATGCTGGTCGGGTTTCTCCTCTTCTTCCTCATCGCGCGGGTTGTATTCATCAAACATTTCACCACCTCCAAAACCCAGGCGGCAGGCCCTCAATCTGGCAAGGCGAAGGCGATATAAGCATCGCCCGACTTCGTGCCCATCTTGCCGCCGCCCGCGGCGATCACTACGAATTGCTTACCGTTCACTTCATAGGTGCTGGGCGTCGCGTATCCGCCTGCCGGGAGCTGTGTCTCCCAGAGCAGCTTGCCGGTGCGCTTGTCGAAGGCGCGGAATTTCTCGTCTTTGGTTGCGCCGATAAAGATCAAGCCGCCCGCCGTGACAATCGGCCCACCATAATTTTCGGTTCCGGTGATTGGGATGCCGCGTTTCGTCAGCTCGGCGAATTCTCCAAGCGGTACTTGCCAATCGATCCTGCCGCTGTTCAGGTTGACGGCGGTGAGCGTGCCCCAGGGCGGCTTCACCGCCGGGTAACCGTTCGGGTCGAGAAAACGATTATAGCCGGTGATCGTGAAAGGCATGTCACTGGGCCTGTCGCTATTCGGCTTCGTCGAGGCGACACTCGCCGTTTCTTCGTCGTAGAGGTAACGTATCAAGTCTTGCTTCTGCGCGTCGGCGAGATAGGCGAACGAAGGCATCCAGCCACGGCCATGCTCGATGATGCGTTGCGCCTGGTCGCGCCGCATTCGTTGCGCCAGGTTGATCAACGTCGGGGCGTTCTGTTGCGTTGCGCCGCGCCGATCAATGCCATGACATGAAGCGCAATTCTGTCGGTAAACGGCTTCACCTGCGGTCTTCGGCGCGACCTCGACCATCGTCAAAATCCATGCCATCTCGTTGGCGTTGACGTAGAGCCGCCCACTCGCCGGATCATACGCTGCGCCGCCCCATTCGGCGCCGCCGTCGAAGCCCGGAAAGATCACCGTGCCCTCTTTACTCGGCGGGATGAACTGGCGACCGGTGCGTGTGCCTTTCAAGCGCGCCAGAATCGCGGCGCGGGCTTCGGGTGAAATGTCCGTGACGTTCTCTTCCGTCAGGGTCTGTCGGGCGAACGGCGGCGGCTTGACCGGGAGCGGCTGCGTCTTACTAGATTCCTCGCCGGCGAGATCAGAAGGCGGGACGGGTCGCTCGGTGATTGGGAAGACAGGTTTGCCGGTGACGCGCTCGAAGACGAAGACATACCCTTGTTTGGTCGTCTGCGCGACGGCATCAATCAATCGTCCATTGCGCCGCAGCGTGACCAGAACCGGCGCCGCGGGAAGGTCGCGATCCCAGAGATCGTGATGCACGAACTGGTAATGCCAAAGTCTGTGCCCGGTCGCCGCGTCGAGCGCCAGCAGGCAATCGGCGAACAGGTTGGCGCCTTTGCGATTGCCGCCATAGAAGTCAAATGCCGCCGAGCCGGTCGGCAGAAAGACGATGCCGCGTTTGCTATCAACGCTGATGCCGCTCCAGGCATTCGCGCCGCCGATGCGTTGCCACGCATCTTTAGGCCAGGTGTTATAGCCATACTCGCCGGGCCAGGGAATTGTGTGAAACGTCCAGCGAATCTTGCCCGTCCGCACGTCGTAAGCGCGAATGTGACCGGGAGCCGCAGGGCCTGGGCCTTCGTTGACGCGCGTGCCGAGGATCAGCACGTCTTTGTAGATCGCCCCCGGCGTGTTCGACAGCACAAACAACCCCTTGATGTCGCGGCCCAGCCCTTCGGTCAGGTCAACGCTGCCCTGTTTGCCGAACGATTCGATGGGCTGACCAGTGCGCGCATTGAGCGCATAAAGGCGCTCGCCGGCGCAGACCAGGATGCGCCGGTCGTCACCGCTTCCCCAGTAAGTCACGCCGCGATTCGCTCCAAGAGAACTGGCCTGCGCGCCGGCTTTGAACGGGTCGAACGTCCATATCTCTTTACCGGTGGCGGCGTCGACTGCGAAGACTTTGATCTGCGGCGACGTAGCGTACAAGACACCGTCAACGATGATCGGGTTGCATTGAATCTGCGAGCGGTTGTCTTCGCGGTGATCGCCTGTGTGATAGACCCAGGCGACTTTCAGGCGGCTAACATTCGTTGTGTTGATCTGGGCGAGCGGCGAGTACTGCGTATGCGCCGGGTCGCCGCCATGCGTCGGCCACTCGCTGCCGGCGGTTTTCGCATCATTATCCGCGCGGCTTGCAGGCGCGGCGATGGCCAGCGCCAATGCCGCCATAGCTAATAGGACAATAACGAAAAGTTGGAGTCGGGATTGTTTTCGCAGCTTGGGCATAGGCGTCAGACTACCATTCTTGCAGGCTCAGTAACCAGCCTGTCATAGCACGGCGGGCGCTCATCTTGCCAGTTCGGCAGCCGCCGGTTACAGTGAAAACCGTGCGTGCTTTTTCAAGCTGCGATGCAACGATCAACAATCACCACACGACTGGAGAAGAACAATGCAAATGCGAAAACTAGGAAAAAGCGGCCTTGAGGTTTCAGCCCTCGGCCTGGGCTGCATGGGCATGTCGGAGTTCTACGGCAAGGGCGATGACAGCGAATCGATTGCGACAATTCACCGGGCGCTTGAGCTGGGCGTGAACTTTCTGGACACCGCGGATATGTATGGCCCTTACACTAACGAAGAGCTGGTCGGGCGCGCCATCCGCGGTCGCCGCGATGAAGTGATTATCGCTACGAAATTCGGCATCGTCCGCGATCCGGCGAATCCCTCCGTGCGCAGCGTCAGCGGTAAGCCCGATTATGTGCGCCGGTCATGCGAAGGCAGCCTCAAGCGGCTCGGCATTGACACGATTGATCTCTACTACCAGCACCGCGTTGACCCGCAGACGCCCATTGAAGAAACGGTCGGCGCGATGGCTGACCTCGTGCGTGAAGGCAAAGTGCGCTACATCGGTCTTTCAGAAGCGTCCGCCGAAACCCTGCGCCGCGCCTGCTCTGTGCATCCGGTCAGCGCCTTGCAGACTGAATACTCATTGTGGAGCCGCGACCCTGAAGACGAAATCCTGCCGGCCTGTCGCGAGCTTGGCATCGGCTTTGTCGCTTATAGTCCGCTTGGGCGCGGCTTCTTGACTGGCCAGATCAAGAGCTTCGACGATCTTGCGGCGGATGATTATCGTCGCCACGCGCCGCGCTTTCAGGGCGAAAATTTTGCAAAGAATCTCGACCTTGTGCGGCGCATCGAAGAGATGGCGGGCGAGAAGGGCTGCACTCCCGCACAACTCGCGCTGGCCTGGACTTTGGCACAGGGCAAAGACATCGTGCCGATTCCGGGAACCAAACGCCGCGCCTACCTGGAAGAGAATATCGCCGCGATGGACATTGAATTGAGCGCCGACGATCTGCGCCGCATTGATGAGATCGCGCCACAGGGAGCGGCTGCCGGCACGCGCTACCCTGAAGCGATGATGGGTATGGTCAATCGTTAGAGGTGAGCAGAATGAAACCTACCAAAACGCTTATGGCAGCGGCGGTGATTCTGCTCGCCCTGTCATCCATAGGTGCGGCGCAAACCGCTGATAACGTCAGGGCGCATTATACGAAGTACGAATACATGGTCCCGATGCGCGAT
>JBJMGU010000176.1:0-9054 GCA_045807765.1 Blastocatellia bacterium | reverse complement strand
AAGACCAAGACCGCGCCGGCGACCTTCGGCGGCGGCGCGTCGCTGCCCGCCATGCAGTATCGCCCGACGCTGGTCGAGGTGGCGGCTTTTCAAGCCAACCTCAACGGCTCCGGCGCGATGACCGGCGATGTCAGCGATTACTTCAGCATTGCCGATGCGGCAACCGGCAGGACGAACGATCAGGGCTACCCGTACAGCCGCCGCCGTTTTGAAGCGTCGCCGCTCAAGCGCGTCGCCGAAATCGGCGTGGCCGGCCAGGCCTATGCCATCATCAATCCTTACACGACGACGCCCGATTCGCGCCATACCATGAAGTGGAGCTATGGCAATAACGCGGCGGTCGCTTACGATCAGTTGAAGATCCCTGCGGGCCAATACCAACTGGTGACGCGCACCAATCAAGTCGGCCTGGCGCAGGTTACCGTCAAAGACGCCAAAGGTAACAGCGTGGTGACCATCGTGGCCAACGGCGCAAGCCCGATGATTACCACCAATCAGGCGACCTACAATCTCGAAGGCGCGTTCACGCAAACCAATTTCCCGAACTATTTTCAACCGCTTGAAGGCGCCAGCCGCCAGTGTCAAACCCAACAATGCAATCCGCTCGGCCAGCTTGTCACTGCGTCCCTGCCTGACAGCGGCACGACGCAATATATGTATGATGCCGCCGGCTGGCTGCGCTTCTTTCAAGATGCGCAGGCCGCCGACGATGGCTATCTGGTCTACATGCTCTATGACGAGATGGGCCGCAAAGTCGGGCGCGGCACGGCGGTCTGCGATTGGAATGAAACCACGCAAGCGACATTGCAAGGTTATGCCAACACGCCAGGCTGGCCCGAAGTCGGCGGCGACGGCGTCAGCTTCACGCGCCAGCAAACGTTGATCTATGACGGCGACGGCACAGCCTGCCCAGGTCGGCAATCAAGTCGGCGGCATCACCTTCAACGGCGATGCCGGCATCGTCATTGAAGAGATGACCTGGTACAAGCATGGCCGGCTGAAGTCGCACACGACGAAGACGCAATGGTCGGACGATACGACCGATGGGCCGTTCACCGTCAGTTACGATTACGACAATCTCGGCAACACCACAGTGGTCGACTACCCGGCGCTTGACGGCGTTGATTTCTCGACCCTCCAGTATCAATACAACGGGCTGAGCCAGGTCACGCAAATCTCGGATCAAGACGACAACTTCTTCGCCGCTTTTCAGTACGACACGACGGGCAATCCCATCATCACGACATTCGGCGCGCCGCCCATCACCGGGGCGCTGACCTACAACTCGCCCGGCAAATTGATCGACGTGTCGAGCGGCGATTTCAACTCGGCTGTGACCTTTAATTTCGATGGTACGGTTCACACGCAGAACGAGGCGTTGCCAGGCGGCACTGCTCCTCAAGAGATCGCTCTGACGTTTGGCTACGATGAGTTCGCCTGCTTGAGCAGCGCCGAGGCCAGCAGCAATGAGCAGACGCAAGGCTTCGGCTTCACCAATCCGGATGGCGTGCAAGACCTCAACAGCAACATCTGGACGATCACCGGGGCCGGCAGCGCGGGCTTCGACTACACGGCGGGCACGAATCAGCTTTATCAGGCGACCTGGGAATCGGGCGCGACGACGGCTTATGAATATCTGCTGAACGGCTCGCTCAACACCCGCACCTCGGCGCCATCGGCTCCCGCTGATCTGCCCGACCTGGCGTTCACTTATGCCAAAGGCAGCACGCAAACCGCGAGCGTCACGGTGGGCGACGATACGCTGGTCGAGTTCGTCTATGACTGCAATGGCAATCGCGTCGGCAAGCGCGTCTCGCAAGCCGGCAGCATCACATCAAAGACCGCGTCGATAGCCGGCCCGATGCGACCCCTGGCGCAGATCGATGAGAGCGGCGCGGCGACCGCCTTTGTCTATGGCCCGAAGGGACTGGTGGCGATGGCGCGCGGCAACACGCGATACGGCGTTGCGGTTGACCGGCTCGGCTCGACGCGCGCCGTCTTCAACCCCGACGGCAGCCTTGCCGCGGCGTATGGCTTTCTCGCCTTCGGCGGATTTGCGCTCCGGCATGAGCCGTCTGCCGGGTGGATGCCGCTGCTGTTCACGGGCCAGGAATTCGACAGCGAGACGGGACTCTACAATTTCAATGCGCGGTTGTACGATCCGTCGGCTTGCCGCTTCTGCGCAGTCGATGCGGCGCAGCAGTTCCCCAGCCCTTACCTGTATGTCGGCAATCACCCGACGGCTTTCACAGACCCGACCGGCAACGACATCAATGCGGCTGAACAGGTAGGGATCGCCATGGGGGCGCTGCTCTTCATCGGTGTCGGATTGGCCATCGCCTGTGTGCCGATGTTGATACCGGGGATGGCGGCGCTCGAAGGCTTTGCGCTGGTGGCGGCTTATGCGGTTTTCGGAGCCGTCGGCGGCGCGGTGAGCGGCGCCGCTTCTTCGGGGCTTTACTATGACGCCACCCACAACCCGAACGATTGGAGCACGAGCAGTTTCTTGAATTCACTATGGATCGGCGCGGTTGGCGGGGCGATCAGCGGCGGCATTAGTGGCGGCATTATCGGCGTCGGAACCGATGGGGTGGGAGCTGAAAAAGCCGGGGCCAAAGCCGTCCGAGAATCGACCGGCGAACTCGGCGCAGGCGCCAGCGGCGATCCGACCTCGGTCAACGAGTCGCCTGCCAGTAGCACGGCCTCGTCGGTCAAGTCGGCGAGCCAGTCGGCGAGCGAGCAGTTCAAGAAGATCATGCCCTACCGGCTCGGCGGCAATGTCGCAGGCTATTTCGTTTCGGGGCTGGTGACGACGCCCCTGAGCAATTACTTCGTCTATCACGTGCCGACGACCTGGGCCGGGATGGCCGAGTCACTGGGTGGCGACGTGCTGCTTGGCGGATTCATGGCGGGGCTATCGGGCGGCTTCTCGTATGTCGCGAGCGCCTTTGAGTTGAGCACGGCCCTCAATCCTAACTTTACCAGCATCAATGCCGAATCCATGTTGTGGGGCTCGATTGTCGGCGGCTCGGCGCTGATAGCAGGCACGGTCGGCTACGCCACGGGCTTCATGGCGGTCAATGCCGTGATGGGCAACTGGTACGCGGATTCTTCAACAACCGGAAAGGAGTGATTATGGCAGGCATCAGTGTTCGCTTGGTGGAAATGGACTACAGCAGCTATGTGACGGTGGCCGGAACGCAAATCTCGCTCGACTTCAGCAGCGATGTCGGCGAAGGCGAAAGCGTGCTGGCTTACACGGTCGGCTTGAGCTTTTTTCAAGTGCGCTATGCGACCGATTCAAGCGAATCGTCGGAAGACATCGGACAGATGGGCGTCAGTCTGGTTCCGAATCAGGTTGGCAATACGGTCTACGTCACCGTCAACCAAATTCTCACAGACTTCGATGGCAGCGGCGCATCCGAGAATCAGGATGTCAGCGGGCGCAATAGCTACGTCTGGATCACCGGCATCGCTTACATCGGCACGTCGTTGTCAAACCAGACGGCCATCGTATGCACCGCCTATGATCTGCCAAGCACGGGAACCAGCTCGCCTGGCATCGCCATCAACTCATCGGTAGGCGTCGACAATAATTATTTCTTGTCGGGCTTCGATGTCTATTTCTCGCCGAAAGGCGGGAGCGCCGAGCCGGACGGCTTTTCGGTTTCGGCATCGGCAAACATCAGCAGCTCGATAGCGACGCTGAATGGCAAGGTGGCTCTCGACACCAGCGGCCAGAGCAGTACGGGCAGTGTGGATGTCGGCTTCATGAGCACGTTCGGCGTGAACAACTATGCCGTCAAAGAGTGGAGCAATACCTGGGGCAAGGCCAGCAACTCAAACTTTCAGACCGCCTCGCTCAGCGAGAGCTTCACGATTCCAGAGGGCTACACGAAGATCAGCAACGCCGGGCTGCTGCTACAGAAAGTGGATTTGAGCGTCGGCAACGACCACCACATCCAGGAGATCGGGTTCGGCGTGGTCGACAACGGCCTGACGATCAGCGGCGACACGGTCACAGGGACTCTGGGGGTGTCGATGTGGGGTGATCGAGATGGCAACTACTATCTGAACTCCGGCGACCTGACGGCCTATCTGATCGTGCAGTTTGCCTGAGCGCCACGCCGGCAAGCGACGATGATCCATTCGACGAACAGGCTGCGCGCAGCTTGATGAGATAAAGGAGAACACCATGAGCTTTCAAATCCAGACCCAGCAGGTCAACACCGGGACAACCGCCACCTTTACCTTTCCAGCGCCGGTCGGGGCGTATGTTTATGGCGTCACCGCCTTCGAGTTGAACGCCGGCAGCAACCCGCAACAGATCAACACGGCATCGATCACCCTGACGCCAACGCTCACTCAGGATAATACCGTCCTCGAGATCCAAGTGAGCACGACACTCTATGAAAGCGAGACTGCCAATAACTGGGTGCAGGTGACGGTGCTGGCCTGGCTGGGAGCAGAAAATCCGCCGGGCATCTTCTTGTTCAACAGAAGCGGTTTGGGGCCTGGCGCGTCCGTCGAGCCGGTGTCGCTTGACGGGCAGCCGGTGCTGGCCTCAGGTGTCATCGCCGGATTCGATCTGTCGTTCAGCAGCGGCAAATCATCTGTGCTGGGACTCGGCGCGTCTTGCGGCTGTACGCTGCCGCCGTTTGCCTCGACGACCGAAGCGATGCCCATCGGTGAAGGCTTGCTGATCGGCGCGGGCAACAATCCGTCGAGCAATACGGTTGACGTGGGCATAGTGGCACTGACCGAATCGCAGGAGAACGTCGCCGCCGGCATCTATTTTGACAACAACTCGAATTATGGGAGCAATTCCTGCTCTAGCCCGAACCTGGGATTGGCGCCCACGCAGGTGGCGCTCTTCTTGCAGTCCTTCTACATGCAATACCAGATCACCAACTCGGTTGATCCGACGCCGGCTGTCAGCTACATCGAGGTCGGGGCTACGAACATTGAGGGGAATCAAAGCGGCTTCTCGTTTACCTCGACTCGCGAGCTGACCGACTCGGCGTATTATGTGACCAATTATCCGTATGATCCGCCGGAATATGGGCCGATCTACGCTAATTCGTATGTCGCGACTTATCTCTACATCGCGCTCGCCGGCCCCAGCACCAGCAGCCTATCGACGATTAGCGGGCCGACTGCCGGCGGCACGAAAGTGACGATCATGGGCACGAACTTCAGCGATGGCGCAGTGGTCATGTTCGGCACGACGCCATCCGACAACATTCAGGTGGTTTCTGCCACCGAGATTACCGCCATCTCGCCGGCGAGCGCCGAAGCCGGAACCGTTGATGTCTTCGTCGGCACGAATGCCGGAATCTCGGCGAAGAATTCAGCCTGCACATTCACCTATCAATCATCGTAGCTGGCGATGCGGCGAGCGCGAGGGATTGACTTTGAGTAGGTTCTGAAATTGCCTCTGGCGGCGAAGTGGTATCGAGAAGGCCGCCAGAGGCGCAACATCTGAAAACAGGTCGGATTTAGCTTTTGCGGCTGACTTCGTTTTAGCTGCAATCAGTTGAAATTTCTAAAATTATAGCCACGGCACTTTAGCCTTCCTCACCGGCCACTGACCCTTTGCAGGCTGACCCATCATACATGTGTGGCTCGACCTTTGAGCTTGACGCTCCCCCGATACAAGGCCATGATTGGACGCCGAAGCGATGAGCCAGGGCCGTGGACACAGCGATGCGGGCGTCATTAGCGGCGTCGCATCGGCGCTCTTCGATCTGCTCAGGATCACAAGGAGGCGAATCAATGAAGAATGACATCTGGCCGGCTTTGCCGCTGGAAGAGTGGCAGGAGACTTACGCGACGCTGCACATGTGGACGCAGGTCGTCGGCAAGATCCGTTTAGCGCAAACCCCTGTCGTCAACCACTGGTGGAATGTGCCGCTGTATGTGACGGCGCGCGGGCTGACAACTTCGGCGATGCCTTACCAGAATCGCAGCTTTGAGATCGACTTCGATTTCATTGACCATCAACTCCTCATCCAGTGTGATGACGGGGCAACCGCAAGCCTCGCGCTGGTGCCACGGTCGGTCGCCGAGTTTCACAGAGAAGTGAAACGGATGCTCGGCGGTCTCGGCATCGAAGCGAACATCTGGCCGGTCCCGGTAGAGGTGCAAGACCCGATTCCCTTCGAGCAGGATGACAAGAACACCGCATACGATCCCGAATACGCGCAGCGGTTCTGGCGCATTCTGGAGCGCACCAACAAAGTATTCATGGAGTTTCGCTCGCGCTTTCTAGGCAAGTGTAGCCCCGTGCATTTCTTCTGGGGCAGCTTCGATCTGGCGGTGACGCGGTTTTCGGGCAGACCGGCACCGGAGCGCGAGGGAGCGGACTTGATCACGCGCGAAGCCTACTCGCACGAATGTATCAGTCACGGCTTCTGGCCCGGTCAGCGTGCCGCCGGCCCCGTCGAACGCTCGGAATCGGACGGCATGATCTACGCGCCCGCTTTCTATTCCTATACCGCGCCGGCGCCGCCCGGCTTGAATGAGGCAAAGATTCGCCCGGAGCAAGCCTACTATAGCGGGCAGCTTAATGAATTCATCCTGCTCTATGATGACATGCGACAAGCCGATTCGCCCGAAGCCGCGCTGATGGATTTTCTCCAGAGCACGTATGAGGCAGGGGCCGACCTCGCGCATTGGGACCGCGCGGCATTAGAGCGCCACGGCGGTTGATCTTTGCCTGACCGCATGCTTCGCAGTATCTTGTTAGCCGCATCCTTCGCGGTATCTTGTTCATAGAGGGAAAGACCATGACGCTTCAGTGCTCCCACCTCGATCAGATCCAATCGGTCACACCCAGCGCCAAAGGCTGTGAAGACTGCCTGAAGACAGGTGACCGCTGGGTTCATCTGCGCCTTTGCGAAATCTGCGGCCACGTCGGCTGCTGTGATAGCTCTCCGAATAAGCATGCGACCAAACACTTTCACGCCACGCAGCACCCGATTATCAAATCGTTCGAGCCCGGTGAGGAGTGGGGCTATTGCTACCCGGACGACCTGTTCTTTGAGTCGCTGTGACGCTGACCATTTAAGCATTCAGATGCGGCGCAGGTTATAACTTGCCGCCACAAGATTGATATGCATCCCCCTATCGTGCAGATTTCGTTGGACCTCACCGACCTCGGCGAGGCGCTGGAGACGGCGCGCATCGCTGTGGCGGCGGGCGTAGACTGGCTCGAAGCCGGGACGCCGCTGTTGCTGGCCGAAGGCTTGCACAGCGTGCGCGCCTTGCGCGCCGCCTTCCCTGATGTTCCAATTGTCGCCGACCTGAAGACGATGGATGGCGGCTACCTGGAAGCGGAGATGGTGGCGCGGGCGGGCGCGACACATCTGGTCGTCATGGGGCGCGCGCATCGAGAAACCATCAAAGCCGTCGTCAAAGCCGGGCGCGACTTCGGCCTCAAGATCATGGGCGATGATCTCGCCTGCGCCGACAAAGCGACGGCAGCGCGGATGATGGAAGACCTCGGCGTAGATTACATCGTGCATCACACAGGCTATGACGAGCGCAACGGCGCGCAGGCCAAAGGGCACGGGCGACTTAGCCCGCTCGACGATCTGGACGCCGTGGTGCAAGCCGTCAGCATCCCCGTGCAGGCGGTCGGCGGGCTGACTATTGAAGAGGCGATTGACATGCCGAAACGCGGTGCGCCGCTCGTCGTCATTGGCGCGCCGCTGGCCATCTCCGCCGATTCGTTCAACGTCGCCGAGGGCGATCTGCAAGCCTTACTTGCAGAGATCACGCGGAGGATTCGCGGATGACCGATGTGATGACCGGGCTGGTGCAGTACGAGCTGCGACCCCAGGCCGTCGAGCTGCGCGAGCTGCCGGTGCCCGATGTCGGCGAAGACGAAGTCTTGCTCCGAGTCGGCGCGGTGAGCGTTTGCGGCAGCGACATCCATCAGTATCACAACAAGCAGAGCTGGCCGGTCAGAGTGCCGGTCGTGCTCGGCCACGAATTTTGCGGCGAGGTGGCACGCGCAGGCCGTCGGGTGCGCGGCTTTAAAGAAGGTGATCGCGTGGTCTCCGAGACCGCCGCTTCGATCTGCGGCCAGTGTCTCTACTGCCGCACCGGCGAATACAACCTTTGCCCGCAGCGCTCGGGCTTCGGCTATGGCACGAATGGCGCGATGGCCGAATTCGTGCGCGTGCCTGAACGCTGCCTGCATCACATTCCCGATTCCCTGGCCTTCGAGCGCGCCGCGCTGACCGAGCCGTGCTGCGTCGGCTACAACGCCGTCGCCATCAAGAGCCACATTCGCCCCGGCGATATCGTGGTCATCCTCGGCCCCGGCCCCATCGGGCTGCTGGCCGCCGAGATGGCGCGACTGAGCGGCGCGGCCACCTTGATCGTCAGCGGCATGAGTCAGGATGAATCAAGGCTCGACGCGGCCCGCGCGCTCGGCGTCACGCACGCGGTCAACTGTGAAGCGACCGACTTGTTGGAGCTGATTCGCAGTCTGGGCGATGGGCTCGGCGCAGACCTGGTCGTAGACGCGACCGGAAGTGCCGCGGCGCTCAAGCCGGCGCTGGAGATGGTGCGTCCCGGCGGGCAGATCACCAAGGTCGGCTGGGGGCCGCAGCCGCTGGGCTTCTCGCTCGACCCGCTGGTGCAAAAAGCGATTACCTTGCAGGGCAGCTTCAGCCACACCTTCAAGAACTGGGAGAAGGTCGTCGCCCTGCTGGCCGCGGGTCAGATCAATCTCGACCCGATCATCAGTTGTATTGCGCCGCTCGATAACTGGCGCGACAGCTTCGACGGCATGCATACGGGGAGGTATGTCAAAGCCGTGCTGAAACCGTGAGCAGTTGCCAGTTATCAGTTGTCAGTTGGGAATGATGCCTTCTAGCTGGCAACTGATAACTGACAACTGATTCCTGTTATGCCTAGACTGAGCGTCTTTCCGAAGTGTTACATGGACGAGCTGTGCGTCACTCGGACGATGACGCTGTTCGACTGGATCGAGCTGGCCGCATCGCTCGGCGTCGACGGCGTCGAGATGTACCCGGCGTTCTT
>JBJMGU010000175.1:0-10245 GCA_045807765.1 Blastocatellia bacterium | reverse complement strand
TCCACCCGATCCAGCCGCTTTTCGTCGGCTCTGCTGACCCAACGCTGGACGGTAGGCACAGAAACTTGAAATTGCGCAGCCACCGAACGCAACGATTGACCCCGACGAACGGCAGCCACCAAGTCGCGCCGCCGTTTTTCAAGAGCAGGTTTTTATTCACTGCAAGCGACCTCCATAAATGGTTTTCTGACATACTACTGTCATGGAGGTGCTTGCACTTTGCTGTCATGCAGGTGCTTGCACCTGTCCCAAGCTATTAGCCTGCGCCTCTCCCTGCGCAAGGCGGTCAGCTTGCGCTACACCTGAGCACCGTCCCCTCACATTCAGCCGGCGCGTGAGCCGTTCGGCACCGCGCGTTCCGGCACCGCGAGCGCCGGCGTCAAGCCATCGGCATAGCCAATGTCGAACAACATGCCTTCGCTGGTCTCGCCCATCATCCGCTTCGGCGCAAGGTTGACGACAAACAGCGCCTGCCGGCCCGCCACCTCTTGCGGGTCGGCGCGCTCCTGCTTCATCCCTGCGAGTATCGTCCGCTGATGATCGCCGAAATCAACTGTCAGCTTCAACAGCTTGTCCGAGCCTTTCACCTCTTCGACGCGCACGATGGTGCCGACGCGCACATCGAGTTTCTCGACATCGGCAAACGAAATGACCGGCTTGATCGGCGCGGGTTGCAGACTTTCCATAATCGGTAATCTCAAGCTTGATCGCTCAATCCGGCTTACTGCTTGTGGCCCCCGCTTCCTTGAGCATGCGAATGATCTCCGCGTGACCCTCTTGCTCGGCAAGCGATAACGCCGTCTGACCTTTCTGATTCTTCACGCCAACATCGGCCCCGGCGGCGAGCAGCAGTCGGACAACTTCGGCGCGCCCCCTGAGCGCTGCGCCCAGCAGCGGGGTGTCGCCTTTGTTGTTCCTGGCGTTCACGTCCGCGCCGGCCTTGAGCAAGACGCTCGCCACCTCGACCCGGTTGTCCAGAGCCGCGTACATCAATGCCGTGTCGCCGTCGCCGTCTCTCGACTCTAGCTTAGCCCCGGCGTTCAACAAGTCCAGCGCGATGCCGGCCTGTCCATCTTTCGCAGCGAACATCAGCAGAGTCGTGCCCATGCGACCGTCATTCGGATTGGCGCCTGCCGCCAGCCGCCGCGCAATCATCTGCTGCCGGCCTTTATGCACGGCTTCGATCAAAGAGTCTTCGCCGAAGCCTGCGAATGAAGTCAGCAGCATGTACGCCAGCATCAGCAGCGGCGCGATCAGCCAGATGATCGCCGCGCGGCTCATCCGGCCAGGCCGCTTAACGGCTTCAGCTTGCCAGTCACGAGTGCCGCGCTCGTCGAGCAGCTCGCCGCGCGCCTGTCGCGCTTTGAAATAGAGCGCCGCAATCGGCACAGCGCCGTAGACTGTGTGCATGACCGTCAGCAAGAACCAGCAGTAAATGACGATGAAGTTTCGCAAGGAGGGCACCATCATCGCCGCCAGCGCGTCGGCGCGCGTGCCGCCGAAGATTGCCGCCATCAATACGGTGATGAACGGAAAGAGCAGCAGCGATGAGAGGCCGATGCCGAAATCACGCGCCAGCAAGGCGGCAGCGATTGAGCGCAAAGGGCCGATCAACTGCTTCGACCTTCGGAGCGCCGCCTCTCCGCTCACGCCTTCGGCCACCGCCACCGAAGGCGCGAATGCATAAGCGATATAAGCCCGCGCGCCGGGCACAAACAGTTGCACCAGCCCGAAAAGGACATGCGCAAACTGTGTCACGACGGTGGTGACGAGCGCCGGCAGGCGGCCAGTGAGGGCGCCGATAATCGCTCTGAGCTTCACGGCGGCAGACGATTGATGCCGCAGCTCGGCGAGCGCCACGGTGCAGGCGGCGATGCTCACACGCGTCGCCAGCAGCACGGCCAGATAGAGCGCAATGTAGAAGACCAGCGTTGTCGCGGGCGAATTCGCCAGCCGGCGATTGAGCGCCAGGCTCGCCACAAAGCTCAAGAGCGCAAACGGCACATAGACCACCAGCGACAGCAAAAAGAAGAGGCGCTGCGCCGTGTAGTAATGCCCCTTGGCGGCGCGCAGGATTTGCGTTTCGCCTTCGGCGGTGGCGCGAAAGGCGCTGGCGAATGCCTCGGCGGTCGGCGGGCGCTCCGCAGGGTGCTTCGCAAGCGTCATCATAATCAGGTCGGCGACTGCGGCGGAAACGTCCGGGCGCTTGTCATGAAGTGGCGGTGGTGTGTCCTCGCAATGCTTGCGCATCAACGTGGCCATGTCGCCTTTGAAGGGTGCTTCGCCGGCCAGCGCCTGATAGACCATGACGCCGAGGCTGTAGATGTCCGAGCGCGCGTCGAGCGCTTCGCTGCGGCATTGCTCGGGCGACATATAAACCGGCGTGCCCATGATCGAGCCGGCGCGGGTGATGTCAACCGACGCCGTGTCGCTGCTCAAGTTGTTCATCGCCGAGCTGCTCGACGAGGTTGAGCCTGTGCCGGTCGTCGGCGTTCTATTCGCCACATCCGTGTGAAGGAGCGTCGCACCCTCGTCGCTGACCGCCGGGGTTGCAGTTTCGGATTGGATCAGCGTCGCGCCGTCGTCTTCGATGACCGAGGCTGACGCGGCAGGCTGAATCAGCGTCGCGCCGTCGTCGGCGTTCACCGCCGTTTGCGACTCGGCGGCAATGGCCGTTGCCGCGCCCGGCGCATCCGTCTGTAGATTGGTGCGCGCATTCTGGCCGGCAGTGGTCGCCGTGGCCGTCGTCAAGCTACGGGTGTCGCGGTTAGTGACGCGCGTAGTCGCCTGCGGGGCACTCGCCGGCGCGTCATCGCTCAGTTGAAGCTCGTTCGGGTCGCGCAGCTTGGCCAGCCCAAAGTCAAGCACCTTGGCGATGTAACCGCCGCGCCCGTCGGGTTGCAGCCAGATGTTATCCGGCTTCAGGTCGCGGTGAATGACGCCGAGCTTGTGAGCGTTGCCGACGGCGAGACATATCTGCTCAAGAATGTCTGTGACCAGCGGCAGCGGCAGCCGCTTGTGCTCTTTCAGCATATCGCCGAGCGAGCCGCCGTCGAGGTATTCCATCACCAGGTAAGCGAGCGTGTCGCGGCCCACCTGCGCGAATCCAAAGTCTGTAACGTTGACCACGTTGGGATGGCGCAGGCGTCCGGCGGCCTCGGCCTCGCGGCGAAAGCGCTCGACAAATTCGGTGTTCGCCATAAACTGCGGGGCGATGACTTTGAGCGCCACAGGGCGCTTGGTGCCGAGGTGTGTGGCGCGATAGACAGCGCCCATGCCGCCCTGCCCGAGCTGCTTGTCGAGCTGGTACTTGCCGTCCAGCACTTCGCCGATCAGTTTAGTGAGTTTCGCCATAACGGACGCTCACGGACGCCTACACCATCGCCTATCTGACTGCTACGTGAAGCTATGAGTATAGCCGTCGGCGGGCGCAAAAGTCACAAGGAAAAATCATGCAAGCAGCCTTCGTCGAGCGATGCTTTTGCAGAGGCGCTGGCGGCAGCGCCGTGCTGGACAAGGCATAGTGGCGGTCGTATGCTGAAGCTTCGGCGGAGCCTGGGAGATTCTATGAACTTGAGTGATGCGGCGCTGGTGCTCGCTTGCCGGCGCGGAGACGAAACGGCGTGGGAATCTCTGATCGAGCGCTTCCAGCGATTGATTTATAGCATCCCGCGCCGTGCTGGCCTGGACGAAGATGCCGCCGCCGATGTCTTCCAGAACGTCTTCGCCAGTCTCGTCGAACAGTTGGATCGAATCGAGTAGCCGGAGCGCATTCAGGCATGGCTGGTGACGACCGCCAAGCGCGAGACCTGGCGTCCTGCGAAGCCTGCGCCGCGCAAGTGGGGCGGCTCAGCAACGTCACCGAGTTGATGCGCGCAGACCGAGCCGAAGACGCGCCGCGCTATGCGCGTGTCAATGCGGTGAGCCGGTTTGCGGCGCGCCGCCAGCACGCAGCATCACCGCTGCGACGCGTGCTGGCGGCGTTGAAATTCGACAGCTTGCAGATGACCCCGGCGCTCGGCGTGCGAGCTGGCGCAGCCACCTCGCGCCAGCTCTTATTCAGCGCCGGCAACAACGAGCTGCACTTGCAAGTCGCGCCCGCAGGCGAAGCATGGCAGGTGACGGGACAGGTGCTTGGCCCCTGCGCCGGTGGCGCGGTCGAGTTGCGCGGCGCGACCGCAACCGTGCGGGCGGCGCTTGATGATCTCTGCGAATTCGCGCTGTCGCCGACGGCGAATATGTGTTGACCTTACACCTCGGCGACATTGAACTGGAGATTCCCGATCTGAAACTGGGCGACCCTAAGGCTTGAAGCAGATGACGCAGGCAGAGTTGGCCGACGCACTGGTGACGGCTGACGATGGCAAGCGTGCGGCGCTCTTCCGACGACACGCTACGCTGCTCGACGTGCCGCTTGCGCAGGCGCTCAAATCTCTCTTCGACGATAGCAAGCATAGCGACCCGGCGCGTGCCCGCAGCGCGGTCGCGGCGCTTATTGACCTTGCGCACATCACCAATCATACAGAGATCAAGGCGCTCGCCGATTGGACTGCCGGCATCGCCGCGCTGTTGATCGAAGGGCGGGCGGAAGAGGCCATCAGCCGGCTCGACCGTGCCGCCGCGCGCTTCACAGAGATCGCTCAACCGCAGATGGCCGCCGCCACACAGATCAGCAAGCTGCACGCGCTGGCGATCCTTGGCCGCTACGACGAAGCGCTCGAATGCGGCCTGCGGGCGCGCGATGTCTTTGTCGCTCATGACGATGAAGCGGCGGCGGGCAAGATCGAGCACAACCTCGGCAACATCTACTTCCGCCGCGATGCGTATCAGCAGGCCGAAAGCTTTTACCGCAGCGCCCGCCGCCGCTTCGTCGCCGTGAGCGACGACCGCCAGCTTGCGTTTGTCGAGACCAGTCTGGCGACGGCGCTGATCTTTCAGCACCGCTTCCGTGACGCGGCAGAGCTTTATCAACAGGCGCTGGCGCGCGCCGAAGTCGCCGGCCTGGTTGTCGCACAAGCGGTGATCGAATGCGACCTCGGCTGCCTGGCGCTCTTTCAAGGGCGTTACGATCAGGCACTCGATTTTCTGGAGCGCTCGCGCCGGCGTTACGCCGCGCTGCGCATGACGCACGAGTCGGCCATCGCCGAGCAAGAACTGGCCGACGCCTACCTTGAATTGAACCTTGCGCCGGAAGCGGCGGCGATCTACACGCGGGTGACGCCGACCTTCGCGCAACTCGGCATGCGCGCAGAGCAAGCCCGTGCGCTCGCCGGTCACGGGCGAGCGGCGCTGCTGATGGGTCGGATCAATGAGGGCCGCGGCCTGCTCGCCGAAGCCGATGCGCTGTACGCGGCGGAAGGCAACCCGGTCGGCGCGGCGCTGGTGGCGCTGGCGGCGCCCGACGCGCATCATGCCTGTGCGCGTGCTTGATGCCGATGGCGTCGGCGACATCTGGCGGCTGGCGAAGGCGCTGGTCTATGCGCTCGATCCGGATGGCAATCCGGCTACCGATGATGGCGCAAAGGTAATCAACCTCAGTCTCAGCATGGTCAAGCGGAGCAGCCTGCTGCGCGACGTGCTGCGCGCAGTGACCTGCCCGAAGTCAGACGCGGCGACGACCGACCTGCCGTGCATTCTCTCGGGCGGGCGCGGCGCCGTCGTCGTTGTCGCCGCCGGCAACAACGGCAATTCAGTCGCGCAGTATCCGGCTGCCGATAGCGTCGCCGGATCAATGGCGGTCGGCGCCAGCACACAAGACGATCAGGTCGCCGCGTTTTCAAATTATGGCTCGTGGGTGCAGGTCGCTGCGCCCGGCGAAAATATCCTCAACACAGTGCCGGGCGGCGGCTATGGCACATGGAGCGGCACTTCGATGGCGTCGCCGCTGGTCGCAGGCGAGGCGGCATTGATCCGCGCCGCCTATCCGAAGATGAACACCACACAGGTGACGCAACAGATCACCTCGAAGGGCGTCTCCTATCGCAACTTCATCAGGACGCGTATTGACGCGGCAGCCGCGCTCGGCCTGAGCAAGGCGCGTTAAATAGATTACAAACCCGATAAGCCCTGAGAAGTCGAGAGACATGGCCGCTAATCTCGATCTCTCAGGGCTTTTCTTTTCTGACGCGACCCACCTTCCAGAGAAACATTCACAGCCATGTATTTTCAGCCGCACCGTTCGCACTGTCAGGTTGTCGAGGCCGGGCGGCTGCGCTGCCCGGCTCAAGCGGTTGGTTACTCCCACTCAATTGTCGAGGGCGGTTTACTGCTGACATCGTAGACGACGCGGTTGACGCCGCGCACTTCGCTGACGATGCGCGAAGAGATGCGTTGCAGCACGTCGTAAGGCAGGCGCACCCAGTCGGCAGTCATGCCGTCGAGCGAATCAACGGCGCGAACGGCGATGGTATTCTCATAGGTGCGGCTGTCGCCCATCACCCCGACCGACGACACCGGCAGCAACACGGCGAAGGCTTGCCATATCTGGTCGTAGAGGTCGGCGCGGCGAATCTCTTCAATGACCACGGCATCGGCTTCCTGCAACAGCGCAACGCGGTCGGGCGTCACTTCTCCCAGAATGCGCACCGCCAGGCCCGGCCCCGGAAACGGCTGCCGCCCGATGATCTCTTCCGGCAATCCCAGCTCGCGGCCCACGCGCCGCACTTCATCTTTGAACAGCTCGCGCAACGGCTCGATCAATTTCAGGTGCATCTTCTCAGGCAAGCCGCCGACGTTGTGATGTGACTTGATGACCGCCGACGGGCCTTTGACAGAAACCGATTCGATGACATCCGGGTAGAGCGTGCCCTGAACTAAATACTCGACAAGGCCGAGCCGCCGCGCCTCTTCCTGAAAGACTTCGATGAACTCGTTGCCGATGATCTTGCGTTTGCGCTCGGGATCGCTGACGCCTGCGAGCCGCGTCAGGAAACGCTCGCCCGCCGCCACGCCGACAACATTCAAATCCATCTCGCGATAGGCTTCAAGGACTTCGGCAAATTCGTTCTTGCGCAGCAGCCCCGTATCCACAAAGATGCAGGTCTGCCGCTCGCCAATCGCCCGCGCTACCAGCGCCGCTGCTACCGATGAATCGACGCCGCCCGACAGCCCGCACACCGCATGACCATCGCCGACTTTGGCGCGAATCTCGGCCACGGTGGTTTCAATGAATGAAGCCATCGTCCAGTCGCCGCGCAGATGGCAGACGTTAATCAGAAAGTTGCGCAGGACCTCTTTGCCTTGCGGCGTGTGCGCGACTTCCGGGTGGAATTGCACGCCGTAGAGATCGCGCACGGTGTCTTCGACCGCGCCGATGGCGGCTTCCGTCGTCGCCGTCACTTCAAATCCTTTGGGCGGGCGGCTGACATAATCACCGTGACTCATCCAGGCTTTCACAGGCGATGGGATGCCCGCGAGCAAGCGGCTGCCCGGCTTCACTGCAAGCTCGGCATGGCCATACTCGCGGCGCGATGAAGGCAGCACTTCGCCATCGAGAAAGTAAGCCATCAACTGCACGCCATAGCAGATGCCCAGCACCGGCACACCCAGACTGAGCACTGCCGGATCGGGGTGGGGCGCGTCTGCTTCATAGACGGACGACGGGCCGCCCGACAGGATCAGCCCGCGCGGACTGCGGCGGCGCAGCTCGTCAATTGATGTGTTGAAGGGAACGATTTCGGAATAGACGCCAAGCTCGCGCACGCGCCGCGCGATCAACTGCGTGTACTGTCCGCCGAAGTCGAGGATGAGAACCGTTTCATGTTCGTGGCTCATAAGGCGTTGAAACAGAATTATACGAGCGCCGCCGCGCCGAGCGCAAAGCGCGTGCCTTCGCGTCTTTGTCGTAGCAGGCCATCGCTCAGCGTTCCGCCTGCGCTTTCGCCTGCGTCTTCGCCGTCAGCTCGGCAATCGCTTTGTCGATGCGGCGGGCGCGGGTTTCAGGTTTCTTGGCGGCTTCGATGGCCAGCGCGATTTCTTTGCGGTGCGTGTAGCTCAATTTGTCCCACCCCGCCTTCGCCTCGCGGTTGGCTTTCAAGGCGCGCGCCAAATCCGCCGGCGGTTCGATGATACGCGGCTCGTCGTCGCGCTCCATGACAACGCTGACCAGATCGCCGGCGTTCACCCCGGCGCCGGCGCGCATCTGCTTGTTGACCACCATGAATGGCTCACCGCCCATCGTAAAGATCGAGCTGCGATAGGCATAGCCATTGATCGTGCCGCGCACCGGCACGCGCCCACGCGCGCCAAAGACTTTCTGCACGTCAAAAGGAATAGTGATGGCGGTCGCCGTGGTGTTATCGTCCTGAATCAATTCGGCGCGAAATCGTTTAGCCATAGCATTCCTCCCTTCAATTGAACTTGAGATGGCGAAGATTTTACACGCTGGCGCTAACTTACACCACTACCGCACGGCCTCGTCGGCGGGCGCCCGCGCGGTTCAAGTTTAATTCAAGGATTGGCCAATAGTCCTTCTTTATTCTGGCCTTGAGAGCGGGGGAAAAAAGGCCCATAACGGCTGGGCTCTCAATTTGTAAGGGGGGACAAAAGATTATGTTAGCAACGCTTCGACATACGATTTTCGCCATTTCCTTAATTTGCACACTCACCATCGTGGCTTCGGCTGCACGGCTCAGCCCGGCGCTGGCTGCCCGACTTCAGAACACGCCGGATACGGCGAGCGTCGGCGTGGTCATCGTCGCATTCAACACCAATAGCGGCCTCGGCGCGGCGCACTTGAACGCGTTGCGCGCCGTCGGCATCACCAAAGGAATCACTTACCAGCACCTCGGCATGGCCGCGGTGCTGGCAACCGCCGGACAGGTCAAGGCGCTCGCGGCCAACAGCGCCGTCCGTTCGATCTGGGCCAACACCCGGCTCCATTATCTCGACAACGAAACCAGCATGCTCACAGGTGTCAACAAAATCCGCACAGACACCACCTTCACGCGCATCAACGGCGGCCTGCCCATCGCCGGCCAGGGCAATTTCTCTGTCGTGATCAACGACTCGGGGATAGACGCGACGCATGCCGATCTGCATTACCCCGAGCACGTCATTCAAAACGTGCAGATCGTCACCGACGAGCAGTTCAACAACACGCTGGTCGCCACGCCTGAGCTTGATGGCTTCAGCCCACTGCTCGTCCTCGAAGGCGTTCCCAACACCGACACGCACGTCGGCCACGGCACGCACTGCGCCGGCATCGTCAGCGCCAGCGGCCAGCAATCGGGCGGGCGTTACGCCGGTGTTGCGCCGGGTGCCAAGCTGATTGGTGTCGGCTCGGGCGCCGGCCTCTTCATCCTGAACGCGCTTGGCGGCTTCGAGTGGTCAATCACTAACCAGTTCACCAACAATTACAACATCCGCGTCATCTCGAACTCGTGGGGCGGCGGCGGCGCCTTCGATCCCGACGACCCGATCAATGTCGCGAGCAAGCTGGCGCATGACCTGAACATAATCGTCTGTTTCGCCGCCGGCAACGCCGGGCCGGGTTGGGACACCATGAACCCTTACGCCAAAGCGCCGTGGGTGATCGGCGTCGGCGCAGGCACCAAGGAAGGCGGCCTGGCGGGCTTCTCGTCGCGCGGCACGCCCAAAGAACAGCGCCTGGCTGACAGCGACCCGAACAACGATTACGACGCGCCGAGCCTGGTCGCCCCCGGCACCGGGCGCGAGTTCGCCGCCAACGCCGATAAATTCTCAGCCGCGGTCATCTCGACGCGCGCGCTCAGCAACGTCGTAGCCAACGGCGCGACCGATGACACCGAAATCCCGATTAACTACGTGCCTTTCTACACGCAGATCAGCGGCACTTCGATGGCGACGCCGTTTGTCGCCGGCGTTGCGGCGCTGATGCTCGACGCCGACCCGACGCTCTCGCCCGACGACGTCAAGCAGATCATGCAAAAGACGGCCACGCGCATGCCGGGCTATGACGAGTTCGAAGTCGGCGCCGGCTACATTAATGCCTATGCGGCGGTGGATACCGTCTTTAACCGCTCGAAGAACTATGGCACCTTCGTCGTGCCGCCGTTCAACGCGCAGCTCACAACGACGTGGCTCAATCCCGGCAACCCTGAGACCTTTGCTATTGATCCATTCCTGCCGCAAGTCCCCGGGCCGACCAGCGCCAACACCTATCACTTCACTGTGCAGCCGGGCCTCGGCTTGTTGAGCGTGACGATCAATTTTGGCAACTCGGCGGCAACCGATCAGACAGGCAACTCGCTCGGCCTGGTCCTGTAC
>JBJMGU010000174.1:0-17877 GCA_045807765.1 Blastocatellia bacterium | reverse complement strand
GGCGCTGAAGAAGCGCCGTTTGCTGCCGCCATCCTCATCGATATGAGCGGCAGCATGGAATACAAATTTGGCCAGGTGCGCGGCGCGGCGGCGGCCTTCATCGATCACATCCGCGACGACGATCAGGTGGCGGTCTACGGCTTCAACAACAAGGTTCGACAGGTGCAGGACTTCACCAACCTGCGCGACATCGCCGACGCGATATGGGATACGAAAGCCGAAGACCGCACGCGCCTCTACGACTGCATGGGCGAAGCGGTGGCGGCGCTCGCGGCGCGCTCGGAAAAACGCCGCGCCATCCTGCTGATCTCGGACGGCTGTGACAATCTCAGCTCTAAGGCGACCTTCGAATCGGCCATGAAGCGGGCTCTGGCTGCGGGCATCGTCGTCTACACCATCGATCTGATTGACGACAACACGATGATGGGCAACAGTGAGGAAGCGCTGATGCTGCGGCGCGGGCGCGGCGAGTTGAAAGAGTTCGCGGCGCAGACCGGCGGGCGCTACGTCCACACGCCGCAGGGCAACGACCTCGAAGAATCTTTTACCAACATCGTTGACGAGCTGCGCAATCAGTACACCCTGAGCTTCTACCCGACGAACAAGAAACACGATGGACGCTGGCGACGCTTGACGGTCACGGCGCGCGGCAAAGCGCTCAACGTGCGCGCCCGCCGTGGCTATTACGCGCCGAAATCCTGAAGCGAAAGGCGGACACCGGATGCCGCACCGCGCAAACCCGAGCCGACCGCACGACGATCAAGTCATCTCGACCGCAAGCTTTCTTCAAGAACCTGAACACGCCGGCGACCGCCGGCTGCGCATCGGGCGCACCACGGTCGAAGTCACCAGCCTCGACCGCGTCTACTGGCCGGACGAGGGCTATACGAAAGGCGACCTGCTGGCTTACTACCTCGCCGTCGGCAAGACCATGCTGCCGTACCTGAAAGAGCGCCCGACAATTCTTAAGCGCTACCCGAACGGCATTCATGCGCCGATGTTTTTTCAGCACAACGTCGAAGACGCGCCCGACCTGTTAAAGACGATTGAGTTGCAGAGCGAAACCGGGCGGGCGATCAATTATGCGGTCTATAGCGATCTGGCGGCGTTCATCTATCTAATCAACATCGGCACCATCGAGCAGCATCCGTGGCATTCGCGCGTCGGCGATCTGGATCGCCCGGATTATGTGGTCTTTGACCTTGACCCGCACGGCTCGCCGTTCGCGAACGTCCGTCAGGTGGCGCTGGTGATGCGCGACGTGCTGAAAGCGCTAAAGCTCACCGGCTATCCCAAGACTTCGGGCTCGGCAGGCATTCACATCTATGTGCCGCTGCTCAGGCGCTATGATTACGAAGCGGTGGCGCGCTTTGCCGAACAGGTCTCCGAGCGCGTCGCCGAGCGCGTGCCGCAGATTGCCACGGTCGAGCGCCGGATTGCCGAGCGCAAGAAAGATCAGGTTTACGTAGACTGGCAACAGAACGCGCGCGGCAAAGCGGCGGCAGCAGTTTACACGGCGCGCGCCAAACCCGGAGCGAGCGTTTCAACGCCCGTCACCTGGCAAGAGATCGGGCGCGGCTTCGAGATACGCGATTTCACGATCAAGACGGTGCCGCGGCGGCTGGCAAAGAAAGGCGACCTCTGGCGCGAAATGTTCAAAGACCGGCAAGCGTTGCCGAAGCTCTAGTCTAGCGGTGGCCTGCTCGTCGCCCGTCTGTCTTAGAAGCTGTTTTGAAATGATCCCCGAAGGGGATGGCGTCAATAGCCGTGGACAATGCCCACAGAAGACATGCCGAGCGGGCAATGACCCTGAAAGCGTCGCTGTCTGCGGTCACGGCGTCCCTTTCGGGCCGGGCTATCGTTCGATGCTGACCGGGGGCGACGCCCCCGGCTATTAACTCTAGCCCTTTCAGGGCTAACCGCAAATGCGAGGCTAGACGATGAAATATGGCGCGCTTTTGGCCGTCTTCCTGATCGCCTGTTCACCTTCTGCCGGGCAGACGCCAACTAAAAGAATCAAGGCCGGTGACTATAAAGCGCTCGACGTTCATCTGCATGCAACCAGCCCGGAACCCTATAAGCAAGCCGACTCGGCCAGCTTCGGCGCGCACCGAAAGACCGCCAACCGGATGGTGACCGATCCGGCGATGCTGTTGAAGCAAACGATTGCCTACATGGACAGAAACAACGTGCGGCTGGGCCTGCTCAGCGGCGAGAATGATCTGGTGCAGAGCTGGGCGAAAGCTCACCCCGGTCGCTTCCTCCCTTCGTTCACGCCCGACACGTCGCCCGACACGAAGGATCACCGGGCTGCGGCCATGCAGTTCGAGCGTGAAATTGACCAGGGCAAATGGCGGGCGATGGGTGAACTGGGGCTCGCCTATGACGGGCTGGCGCTGAATGATCCAGTGCTATTTCCTTACTATGAAGTCTGCGAACGGAAAGGCATCCCGGTATTCTTTCATACCGGCTTAGACGGCCCGGAGCCACAGCAGTTGGTTTCTCCGAAGTTTAGAATCGAGCTGGGTGATCCTTTGCTTCTTCAAGACGTGGTGATTCGCTTCCCGAAGCTCAAGATTGTCATCATGCACATGGGCTGGCCGTTCGCTGATCACGCCATGTACATGCTCTATGCTTACCCCAATGTCTATCTCGACACGGCGGTGGTCAATTGGATTCTTGGCCCGAGCGTGTTTAATCGGATGCTGAAGGAAGCGGTCGAGACCGTCGGCAGTGACCGCATACTATTCGGCTCGGACCAGATGGTATGGCCGCAGATGATCACGCCGGCGGTGCAAGCCATTAAGCGGGCTGACTATCTGACGGCGGAAGACAAGCGGCGAATTCTTTGGGAGAACGCGGCCAGTTTGTTGAGGGTGAAGCTGTGAACAATCTGGCTTGTATGAAAAGCCACCTATTATGGCCCCGAACCCTTCATCGCCGCCGCGCCCGGTGCGCATGGCTGCCGGTCGGCGCTTGACTTCGCGGCGGCGGCGGGCAGACAATAGCTCATCGGAAGGACAGGTTCCCGCAAGGCAAGCCCCTCGGCCTCAACGCAAACGGCCAACAGTCTCGCTCCAGAGGTGTTTCGTTATGCAACCCACTTTCGCGCGAACCTTGTGCGCCGCGGTGGCTCTTATCCTGTTCGCCACCGCCATCCATGCCAGCGACGAATCGCTTGAAACCTTGCTCGCTTATTTGAAAAGTCCGAATGTCTCGACGCGCCGCGACGCCGCACGCAAGCTCGGCGAGCGCCGCGAACGTAACCAGCTCGCCGTCGAAGCCCTCGCCGTCAGCGCCCGCAAGGACGATGATCGCGAGGTTCGCCTTGAGGCGGTCAACGCCCTCGGCAAGCTCAAAGACTTTACGGCGCTTCCAGACATGCTCGGCGCGCTGAAAGACCCCAGCGACCCTGTGCGCGACGCCGCCATCAAAGCGCTCGTCATGCTCTACACCGAGCATGACATCGATTTCATCACCAACCGCCGCGACGGCTGGAACTGGTTCAACCCGTTTCTCGACACCAGCGACCATGCCATCATCGAGCCGTACATCTTTGTCCAGCCTGAGATCATTCAAGCGCTCGGCGACACGGCACGCGGCGACGGCGTGCGCGACGTGCGGGTGTCGGCCATTCGCGCCCTCGGCGTGATGCGCGGTGGGACGGCCATTCCTCAACTCGCCGACGCCTTGAACGCCGACCAGGACGTGCGCATTGACGTGATTCGCGCCTTCATCAAGATCGGCGATCCGGCGGCGGGCCGCTACCTCATCCCTTACTTTCGCGACTCGAATCAAAAAATCCGCACCCAGGCGATGGTCGCTGCCGGCTTGCTCAAGTACCATGCGGCGGTCGAGCCGCTGCTGTCGGTTTACGGGCTGGGGCCGGAGAGGAAAGGCACGGTGGCCAAAGTCATGCACAAGGTGAAAGGCCGCCTCAGCTATCTGCCGCCGCGCGACGAAGCGGCGCTGTGGGCGCTGTCGTTGATTGGCGATGACCGCGCCGAGCAGACCTTCGTCGAGAACATGACGGACAAAGATGGCGACCGCCGCCAGTACGCCTTTGAAGGATTGGCGCGCATTGGCGAGGCGCGTTACCTCGATCAAATCTCGCGGCTGGTCTTGACCGAAGGCAATGGCGACGTCAAGCTCGCCGAGTATTTCGCGCTCTACAAGATGGGCAGCCGCCCGAACATTCAGAACATCGTCCGCAAGCTCGACACCGACCAGCAAGACCAGGCGCGCGCTTACCTGATGGAAGCCCGTCCCGCCGATCTCTACCCGCATGTGCGTTCGAGCAACCGCATCGTCCGCCAGCAGGTCATCGAAATCCTGGGCCGCATCGGTGACGCTGACACCATCAGAGAGTTGCAGCCCATCGCTCAGACTTCGGGGGCCGAGACCTCGGAGATCGCTAACCTCGCCATCAAGCGCATCGAGTGGCGTCTGTCAGGCCGCCCGCGCGTCCACGACCCGGCCATGCGGCGCACTTCGGAAGCCGATGCGCCGCGCCCGCGCCGCGCCGCGAACCCCTAATTGCAAGGAGGCAGGAGGCAGGAAGCAGTCAGACGCTCAGTCGTCGCCTGTCTCCTGCCTCCTGCTTCCTGCCTCCTTCTCTGTTGCTCCTGCTTGCCGTGCGCCATTACAATACGGCTTCGTCAATTCAATCCATCAACGGGGAGCAACAATGAGAAAGCTGGTGGCCGCGCTCATCTGCGCGGCAGTGGTTTCGGTTACCGTACAAGCGCAGGATTACAACGCTCAGGCGAAAGCCATCATGGAGCGCGCCGAACTCAAGCGGGCGTTTGATTATATTGACGCGCACCGCGATGACATCCTTAACGAGTGGAAGACGATTACCGAGATCAACGCGCCGTCGGGCAAAGAACAACCGCGCGCCGCTTTCGTTAAACGTCTGCTTGAAACCTATAAGCTTGACCGCGTCTATAGCGACACCGCCGGCAACGTCATTGCCGTCCGCAAAGGCGCGGGCATGGGCAAGCCTGTGGTCTTTGACGCACACCTCGACACCGTCTTTCAGGAAGGCTTGAAGATCAAGGCGGAAATTCGCGAGGGCAAAATCTACGCGCCCGGCGTCGGCGATGACACGCGCAACGTCGAAGCGTTGCTCGCGGTGATCCGCGCCATGAACGAAGCCGGCGTCAAGACGCAGAGCGACCTGATCTTCGTCTTCACGGTCACCGAAGAGACTTCGTTTGGCGGCGCCAAGCATTTTATTCAGGAGAACAAAGAGCGCATCGGCCAGTACGTCGCGCTCGACGGCGGCTATCAAGGGCTGACCTATGGCGGCATCGGCATCAACTGGTACAAGTTTCATTTCATCGGGCCGGGCGGCCACACGCGCTCGAAGACGCCGCCTTACTCGGCGAGCCTGCCGCTGGCGCGCGCCATCTCGCGCATCTACCAGCTTGAGCTGCCGCAGCAGCCGGATGTCAACCTCAACATCGGCATGCTCGGCGGTGCTGAAGTGGTCAATGCCAAGGCCGCCGATGCATGGTTTACGGTTGATCTGCGCTCGACCGACCAGAAGGCCATCGATGATTTCGAGAAGCGCATCACCGACATCTGCCGCGAAGAGGCCGAGCGCGCCGGCTTTCAGTTGAAGGTCGAAGATGTCGAAGAGAAGCTGCCGGCGGCGCAATTGCCGGGCAACCGCGAATCGTTCGGCGTGCGAATGGGCGAAGCGGTGCACCGCGCGATGGGGTTTGAAAATGTCACGGTGTCGCCGACCGGCTCAAACAATTCAAACGTCGCGCTGTTGGCCGGGCTCAACGCCTTCTCGACCGGCGCCGGCCCATGCGGCGGCGATCACTCGCTCGCCGAGTGGTGCGAGATCGAGCCGTATTATCGCGGCGTCAAGAAGACTATCCTGCTGGCGGCGGCACTGGCTGGCGTGCAGGAGGCAGGAAGCCGGAGGCAGTAGGCAGGAAGCAGTCCAGAGGACATGTCAACGCTTTTGACGCGCAGCCACTCGTCACAGTCGATGATTAACCACTGCCTCCGGCTTCCTAACGAAAGGAGCGACGATGAAAGGCACGAGAATCTTGTTCATGGCAAGCTGGGTGCTGCTGTTCGTGGTGTTGACGGCGACGGCGATCTTGGCGGTCCAATCGCTGCGGATTGCTTACACGTCGCCGCAGGAAAGTATCGCGCCGGGCTATACGCTTGAACAGGTGCGGGCGACTGCTGGCGAGGACGCTGTTAAAGCAGTGCGTGGGCGGCGGGCGACGGCGGCGACGTGGGCGCTCGGCTATGCGCTGCTCGGCCTGTTCGTCGTGCTCGTGCCCTATCGTCGCGGCGAACGTTGGGCATGGTGGGCGCTGCTGGTGTCGATGGGCCTGCCGCAGTTGCTGTCGCTGCTGCGCGCGCCGATGCTCGGCACCATGCAGGGAATACAGACTCCTGGCATCTTGCTGGCCTTGACGCTGCTGGCCTTGCTTGCTGGCGCGCCGCGGTTCTTCAAGCGCGAGACCGTCGCCACCGTCGAATGAGCTGCACTACCTCAGCTTTTCAGGCGTTCTTCAATCAGTGACCCTTCTGTTTCAATGACAAGGTCTGCCCGCCGATGCGAATGGTCGCCTTGCGCGCCGTGCCGCTCGGGTTGGCCATCACCCTGTAGATGATCTGACCATTGCCGACGCCATTGGCCGCCGAGGTGATCGTGATCCAGCTCGCCGACGTTTGTGCCGTCCAGACGCAGTCCGCCCCGGCATTCACAGACACCCCGTCGAAGCCGCCGCTGGCCGGGTAGGTCACAAACGCGGAGTTGAGAGCTACCTGACAACCTTCGCCCCCCGTGCCGGTCTGGTTGACGGTGAATGTCTGCCCGCCCACCGTCAGCGTGCCGCTGCGAAACGCGCCGCCCGTGTTCTCGCGCACCTCGAATTTTACCTCGCCATCACCGACGCCATCGCGGGCAGAAGCGATGATGATCCAACCGGCGTTGCTCGCCGCCTGCCAGGCGCAGCCGCCGGCGGCGCTCACCTTCACGCTGCCGCTGCCGCCGCGCGCGGTAAAGACCGTGCCCGCCGCCGCCAGGCTCGGCGAACAACTGAAAGCGATCTTCGTTACAAACGCATCGGGGTAGTCGCGCAAGGTCGTTTGCAAGGCTCCGGGCGTCACCGGGAAGTCAATCGATGTCGTGTAGCCGGTGACATAAACATTGCCAGCGGGGTCGACCGCGATGCCTTCGGCGGCCTCTTCGCCCCACGCGCCGCCGAGCGAAGTCGAGTAGATGATGGCGCTGCCCGCCGGATTCAAGCCGATGACGTACGCGTCGGAATAGACTCGCCCCGGGTCGGTCGCCAGAAAATCCGCCGAATACGTGTAACCCGTCACGAAGGCGTTGCCCGCCACGTCCACCGCCACGCCTGCCCCTGTTTCATATCCGCTGCCGCCGAGGTAGGTCGAATAGAGCAGCGCCGTGCCCGCCGCGTTCAGCTTGGCGACGAAGGCGTCCGTGTTGCCGCCGTAGCTTTGCAGCGGGCTGGCGGTCGGGAAGTCATTTGCGCGCGTCGGCCCTGTGACGTACGCATGGCCGGCGGCGTCCACGGCGATGGCGCTGCACCAGTCATCGTCGCCACCGCCGAGGTAGGTCGCGTAGGTCAGCGCCGCGCCCGATGCGTCCAGCCTGGCGACAAAGCCATCGTAAACGACGCCCGCGCCTGCGTAAACCGTCGAGGGGGCTTGCGGATCAATGGCCAGCGCCTTGACCGACGAGTTATTCAAGCCATTCCTGGCGGCGGCCCAATTCGCTCCGCCGTCCGTGCTCTTCATCATGCCGCCGGCGTAGACCGCCGCGTAAATCGTCGAGTCGTCGGCAGGGCTGAGGGCCAGGGCGAGGAAGCTCGGAAACGGGCCGTTATCGACCTGGTTCCAGGTCGCGCTGCCGTCCGTGCTCTTATAGAGATGGAAGGAGGTGCCCGCGTATATCGTCGCCGAGTTGATCACTAGACAATTGACCGTCGGCCAACTGGGGCTGACAGGTCGCCAGCCGCCGAGGCCGCCGACCGTGTTCTTGAAGATGCCCGTGCCACCCATGTAAAGCGTTGATGGCGAATTCGGGTCAATGGCCAGCGCGTGAACTTGTCCGGGCACGTAGCCTTCGCCGTAGAATGATGGCGTAGTCCAATTGCTGCCGCCGTCCGTGCTCTTATAGATCCCGTTGTTCCGCCCGGCGTAGACATTTGCCGGATTCACCGGGTCAATCGCCAGAGAATACGTGGCCGACATCAACAGGCTTGCACCAGCCCAGCTCGCGCCGGCGTCCGTGCTGCGGTAAACGCCGCGCTGCGTCGCCAGAAAGAGCGTCGAAGGTGTCGCCGGGTTGATCGCCAGCGCGTAGAAGGTCGTCTGCGGCAAGCCGCTGCTCGCCGAATTCCATGTGTTGCCGCCATCCGTGCTCTTATACACAAACACTGACGAGGCAGCCGCATAGACCGTCGACGGCGTCTGCGGGTCAACGGCCAGGGCGTTCACCTGTCTGTAGACCGGCAGGCCATTGTTGATGGCCGCCCAGTCCGCCGCCCCGTCGGTTGTCTTGTATATCGTCTTGCCTTTGAAGTCCGCTTGGATGGGGTTAACCGTCGGGAAGTCGGGCGAGTTGGTCGCGCCCGTGATGTACACGTTGCGGGCGGGGTCAACGGCGAGCGACAAACCGCTTTCACTGGCTGTGCCGCCCATGTAAGTGGAATAGATGAAGGCCGTGCCCGCCGGGTTCAACTTCGACACGAAGATGTCGGTGCTGCCGCCCGGCGTCGGCTGCAAGGCGTTGACGGTTTGGAAATCGGGCGAGTCGGTCGAGCCGCTGACGTACGCATTGCCGGCGGCGTCCGTGGCGATGGACAGCCCATCGTCGAAGCGGCTGCCGCCGAGGTAGGTCGAATAGAGCAGCGCCGTGCCCGCCGCGTTCAGCTTGGCGACGAAGGCGTCCGTGTTGCCGCCGTAGCTTTGCAGCGGGCTGGCGGTCGGAAAGTTCGATGAGTCGGTGTACCCCGTCAGGTAGGCGTTGCCCGCCGCATCCACGGCGATGGCGTTGGCGTAATCGCCCGCGCTCCCGCCGAGATAGGTCGAGTAGAGCAGGGCCGAGCCGCTGGCGTTTAGCTTCGCCACAAAGACGTCAGACGAGCCGCCCAACGCCGGCTGCACCGCGGATGCCGTTGGAAAGTCGGTCGAATAAGTCTGCCCGGTGACATAAGCGCTGCCCGTCCCATCCACCGCGATGGCGTGGGCGTTGTCATAATCGTTGCCGCCCAGGTAAGTCGAATAGCCCAGCACCGGATCGATCACCAGCGGCTGGTGGCGGTCGTAATGGCCAAGCGCAAAGCTCACACGATTGCCGCCGCGCAGCACGTAGCGCGCCGCCACTTCGCGCTGCTTGCCATTAATTTCCTGATAAGCCAGTGGCCGGTGTTGCCGCACCTCGCCCGCCGCCGTCGCGATCACCAGCTCGCCCGTCGCGTCAACGCGCAGCCGTTTGGCCCCCGCAATGCGCCAGCCGATAGCCGCAGGATTGGCTCCTGCGGCCAGTTTGAAGTCATACTCCAACTGCCGCCCGTTGCCGTAGTAGACCATGTCGACGCCGCGGTAGACGCTGCGCACCGCCACCTTCGCATAGTTGCTAATGCCCGCCCGCCACTTCGCCGTATCGTTGCCGACCAAGTAGTTGCTGCGCCCGGCCATCTCCTCTGCGCCCGTAACGATTGCCGCCGGGTTGGCGTTGATCAGCTTCATGCGAATCACCGCGGCTTTCGCTTCGCGGGCCGGTACAGGTGGCGGCTCTCGTCCTAATTCGGCGTGCGCCGCGTCGGCGGTTACGGGCTTGCGCTCGCTGCCGTGCAAGCTCAGCACAGCTTCGGCTGCGTTCAGCCACAGGGCATAACCTGCGCCGCGAGCGGCGAACTTGACGCGACGGTCAAACTGTCCTTGATTGCGCTCGAAGCGCATCGGCAGGTCGCCATAAGCGGCCCGCGCTCGCGCCCGTGCTGCCTCGCCGATTGTCGGATTCACAGCCAGCTCTGGCGTGGTCGCCGCGCTTGCCGACGTGCTGACCGGCAACACCGCCCAGTTGAGCAGCGCGGCCATTGTCAAACAGACCGCGAGCAGGCGTTTGTACAAAGATTGGTCAACGGACATGGAGCCTTCTTTCTTCATTCTGACGAACTTGCCGCTACCGTGACGCAAGTTCTCGTTTCAACAACCTGCGAATCATCACCAGATGAAGTCTCTGGGACGCATTGTTAATACAGCCACAGTGACTTTGCCGTCAATCGGGCTTCAGCAGAATCTCAAGCTCATTCGGAATAATCTTTATCGGCAGCAGTCGCTATTAATGATAAATTATATCGTCAACCCTGCCGGCCAACAATCGAAATCTATTGCAGAAACATTATATGTGGTAAGCCTATAGCCTCTCGCCAATGGCGCGGCGGCTTGGCGTCAGCCTGTGGCCATTGACACTGGTTCGCGCCGCTGGCTATGATGACCCATCGGCTGGCGGCGCGCGACGCCGCCTTCAGTTTGACAACCGATTCTGCATCTTCAGTGCGCTTGACGTTCGCCCATAGGGAGTAAGCTCGCATGAACTCACGAAAGATTCTCCTGCTGGTTTTAGCCATCGCGTTTTTGCTCGGCGCCGCCGCGCCGGCCTTCCAACCGGCAAGCGCCGCGCTCGACCTGAACCAGCAGGCCAATGCTCCCGCCGAGGTTTCGACCGAGCGCATTCGCGAGCATGTCGGCTATCTCGCCTCCGACCCTTTGCAGGGCCGCCGCGCCGGCACCCCCGGCGCAGACCTTGCCGCCCGCTACATCGAAAAGCAATTCCGCGACGCCGGCCTCAAGCCGGCTTCCAAAGCAGGCTACCTGCAACCGTTCAGCTTTGTGGCGCGCGTCGAGCTTGGCCCGCGGAATATGTTTCGAGTGAAAGCGGCGAAGAGTGAGCAGAACTACAAGGTCGGCGACGACTTCATGCCGCTGGCTTTTTCTTCGCCGGAAGCGGCGACCGGCGAAGTGGTCTTCGCCGGCTACGGCATCAGCGCGCCCGAATTGCAGTACGACGACTATGATGGCATGGACGTGAAAGGCAAGCTGGTGATGATCCTGCGCGGCAGCCCCGACGGCGACAACCCGCACGGGCGCTTTGCCCAGTACACCCAGCCCGGCCTGGAGATTCAAAACAAGACTTTGAAGGCGCGCGAGAAACAAGCGCGCGGCGTCATCTTTATCAGCGAAGAGAAAGTCTTTCAGCACGACCGCCTGTCGCGCCTGCATCACGATTTGAACTTCCTCGACGCGGGCATCCCGGCGGTGGTCATCAGCCGCGTCGTCGCCAACGCGATTCTTGAGGATAAGAAAACCACACCGGTCAAAAGTGAATTCAGCGGTGCCGACGCCGTCGAGCGCGCCAAGACGCGCCTGACGAATGATCAGACGAAGCGCCCGACGCCGACAACGGATTCATCGAGCGAACGCCTGACGGTCACCTTCAAGAGCGATGTCGTCAAAGTGAACGGCAACGCCGCCAACATCGTCGGGCTGCTGCCGGGCAGCGACCCGCAACTGGCTTCCGAGTACATTGTCATCGGCGCGCATTACGACCACCTGGGCTTAGGCGGGCCGGAATCGCTTGCCGCCAACCCCGACGGCCAGATTCATCACGGCGCCGACGATAACGCTTCGGGCACCGCCGCGCTGCTTGAGCTGGCGCGCGCCATGGCCAGCGGCGAACGGCTCAAGCGCAGCGTCGTCTTCGTCGCCTTTTCCGGCGAAGAACTCGGTTTGCTTGGCTCTGCGGCTTATACCAAAAATCCGCCGGTGCCTATCGCTTCAACCGTGGCGATGCTCAACATGGATATGGTCGGGCGATTGCGCAACCGCTCGCTGTTCATCGGCGGCATGGGCACAAGCCCGGCGTGGAAACCGCTCGTCGAGCGCCTCAACGCCGCGGGCGCGGTCAAGGCAATGCCGGCTGGAAATGGCTCTAGGAGCCGTTTTGAGCTGAGCTTTGGGCAGGACGGCTTCGGCCCGAGCGATCACCAGTCGTTCTACGTCAAAGACATCCCTGTGCTGTTCTTCTTCACCTCGACGCACGACGATTATCACAAGCCGAGCGACACCGCAGACAAGATCAACAATGAAGGCATCCGTCAGGTCGCCGCTTTTGTGCGCGAGATTGCCACGGCGGTTGCCGACGAGCCGCAGCGCATCGCCTTTGTCAAAGTGAAGAGCGAATCGAAGCCGACCGCCGGTGGCTTTCGCGTCTACCTCGGCACGATCCCCAACTACGCGGATCAGAGCGGCGGCATGAAGCTCGACGGCGTGCGCGCCGGCTCGCCCGCCGAGCGTGCCGGGCTCAAGGCCGGCGACCTGATCACGCGGCTCGGCAAGACGCCGGTGAAGAACGTCTATGATTACACCTACGCGCTTGGTGAATTGCGCGGCGGCGAGGAAGTCGAAATCGCTATTCGCCGCGACGGGCGCGACATGGTGTTGAAGATCACGCCTGAGAAACGGCAGTAGGAGATGGGTGCTGGGTGTTAGGTGTTGGCTGATGGGTGCTGGATAATGCGGCGCTCTCTTCCCAATCCCCAACACCCAGCACCCAGCAGCCGGATAGGAGAACCATGCTCTTAGAAGGAAAGATGGGCGTTGTATTCGGCGTCGCCAACAAGCGCAGCCTGGCGTGGGCCATCGCCCGCCGCGCTAACGACGACGGCGCGCGCATCGCCATCACTTACCAGGGCGAGCGACTCGAAGAGAACGCCCGCAAGCTGGCCGAGCATCTGAACAATCCGCTGGTGTTGCCCTGCGATGTGAGCAAAGACGAAGACATCGTTGCCGTCTTCGCCCGATTGCGGGATGAGTTAGGCGGCCTCGACTTCGTCGTTCACGGCGTCGCTTACGCGCTGCGCGAAGAGCTTGAAGGCGATTACATCAACACCTCGCGCGAAGGCTACCGCATCGCTCACGACATCAGCGTCTACTCGTTGACGGCGATTGCGCGGCAGGCGGCGGCGCTGATGGAAGGGCGCAATGGCAGCATCATCACCCTGTCTTACCTGGGCGGCGAGCGCGTCATTCCCGGCTACAACATCATGGGGATTGCCAAGGCGGCGCTCGACATGAGCGTCAAGTATCTGGCCGCGAACCTCGGCCCACAGGGCATTCGCGTTAACGGCATCTCCGCCGGGCCGGTCAAGACCCTGGCTTCGGCAGGCATCGGCGGCTTCTCGAAGATACTTGAGCACATGCGCAACCACGCGCCGCTGCGCCGCAACATCGATCAATCGGAAGTCGCCGACGCGGCGCTCTTCCTGTTGTCGAATATGTCGCGCGGCATGACCGGCGAGATCATCCACGTTGATAGCGGTTATAACATCATGGGGATGTAAGAGCGACGCCTCACCTGCCGCGCGCGTCCGGCGGCCAGATGAACTTGTGAAGCTGGAGCTGAAAGCGCGCCCGCAAACTGTCCTCTAACATCCAGGCAACGACCTGCTGCGGCTCGACCTGACCAAAAGCGGTCGAGAGCAATATCTGCGCGCGGTCTTCGAGCCGGTGATCGCGAATCACCTGCCGCGTCCACTCATAATCGTTGCGGTCAGCGATGACGAATTTGACTTCGTCCGCCGGGCGCAGACCTTCGAGATTCGACCAGAGATTCTTCTCCGATTCGCCCGACGCCGGGCACTTCAAATCCATGATGCGAACGACGCGCGGGTCGAGCTTCGAGATGTCGCGGTGGCCGCCGGTTTCGATCAGCACCTGGTGGCCGGCGTCGCACAGTCGCGTGGCCAGTTCATAAATCTCCGGTTGCAGGAGCGGCTCGCCGCCGGTCAGCTCGACCAGATAACAGGCGTACTTTTCGACTTCGGCCATAATTTCGTCTAGCGTCATGCGAGTGCCGCCGGTGAAGGTGAACTCCGAGTCGCACCATGCACAGCGCAGGTCGCAACCGGTCGTGCGCACGAAGACGCACGGCAGCCCGGCATAGCTCGATTCGCCCTGAATGCTCTGGTAAATCTCTGTGATCCGCATCGGCTTTCGCTTGAAAGATTCTATCCCGCTTCGTGGCGCGGCGCGAGCGGCTTGCGGAAAAATGACCGATTCAGTTGGGCGAATCCTTCATTGTGACCGAATCCGCCATCCGCCGGCGCAAGTCCACAAACCGCTGCCGGCGCCGCCTGCTGGCCCGCCCGCCGCCGAGACCATCAAAAAAAAGTCGCTATTCGCCCCAAAAAGGCCCTGTGGAAGGGTCGCCATTGCCACGACTCAGAAGCCTTTAGCCGCTGTGCGGGCGGCTTGCGACGTGGCACACAGGTTGTTCTAAGATGGGCGCACTTTCGTCCACGAGTCGCGTCCCGTGTGATCCGACTCGCGATTCTACCGCGCCATGGTGAGGCGATGTCACAACCGTCGAAGGAAAGTCGGGCCTCGAATATCTTTCTCGCCGTCGTCTCTACGGTCGGCCTGGCCATCTTTGCGTGTGCCGTCTCTCATCTCGCCCTCGGCAATCAGTTTCATATCAACTGGCTGCTGCTCAGTCTGGTGACGGTCGTCGTCGTCGGGCGCACAGACATTCACATTCCGAAGACCTCAGGGACCGTGACCCTTGACGACGCCTGCCTCTACATCTCGCTGATGCTTTATGGCGTGATGCCGTCGGTGGTGCTGGCCGGAATTAATGGGCTGGCCTGCTCGTTGAAGTATCCGAACAAGCGACGCGTCATGCCGTTCAACGTCGCGGTGATGAGCCTGTCGATATTCGTTTCCGGCCTGGTCGCCAACGGCCTCTTTCCGCCAGAGGCGCACACCGGCGCTGATCAATGGCTGCCGGCGGCAGAGATGCACACCAGCTTTGGCCGCCTGCTGCTGATGGCCGAAACCATGGCGTTGACACATTACCTGGTGAACTCCGGGCTGGTCAGCATCGTTAACGCCTTGCGCGACAAAAAGAGCCTGCTCAAGACATGGCAGGAATCATTCTTGTGGACTTCGATCACTTACTTCGCCGGTGCGGTGGCCGCCTGCTTCGTCGTCCAGTTGCTTTCGGTCATCTCGTTTTACGCCTTCATCATCTCTGTGCCGATTGCCGCCATCACTTATTTCACCTACAAGGTCTATCTCGACCGCGTGCGCTCCTCGATGAGCCATGCCGAGCAGATGACCGACCTGCATCTGCGAACCATCGAGGCGCTGGCCATCGCCATTGATGCCAAAGACGAAACGACCCATGATCACGTCCAGCGCGTGCAGGTTTATGCGACCGGGATGGGACGCATGTTCGGCCTCTCTGACCTTGAGGTCGAAGCCTTGAAGGCAGGTGCTTTATTGCATGACATCGGCAAGCTCGCCGTCCCCGATTACATTCTCAACAAGCCGAGCGCCCTGACCGTTGCCGAGTTCGAGAAGATGAAAGTCCACACGACGGTCGGCGCAGAGATATTAGAGCGCGTCGGCTTTCCTTACCCGGTCGTGCCGGTCGTGCGCCATCATCACGAGCGCTGGGATGGCACAGGTTACCCGGACGGCCTGCGCGGCGACGAGATACCGATGACGGCGCGGATTCTCTCGGTGGTTGATTGCTTCGACGCGGCGCGCGAAGATCGCCAGTACCGCAAAGGGCTGACCCGCGACGAAGCCATCACACTATTAGAGACCGGCGCTGGCGCGAAGTACGACCCGCAGGTGGTGCGCGTCTTCCTTGAGCAACTGCCGCGCTTTGAAGAAGAGATTCGCCTACAGCGACTGACGCAAACCAGCACTCGGATGGCCTTCGCCAGCGTGGTGCAGACGTCGCCGCAGCGCGCCGAAAACCGCGGCGCGGTCTTCGAGCAGATTCGCAACGCGCACCGCGAAGTCATCACGCTTTACGACATCGCCCAGACCATCGGCACCAGCCTCGACCTGCGCGATATGTTCGCGGTCTTTTCGTCGCGCCTGCAAGACATCGTCAGTTACACGACCTGCGTGCTCTACCTGCAAAAGGCCGATTCAATCGAGCTGGAAGCGATGCATGCCGCGGGACGCCATGCCGGGCGCTTCAAAGGGCAGAGCATTATGCTCAACTCGGGCATCACCGGCTACGTCGCTGCCAACCGCCAGCCGATGTACAACTGCGATCCGCATCTTGACTTTAAAGCCGCGCACCTTGATCCCGGCGACGAATATCGCACGGCGATGAGCGTGCCGCTGATGAAAGGCGACGAAGTGCTGGGCGTGCTGACGCTCTATCACGCAGACCTGGCGGCCTATGCGACCGACCATCTGCGATTGCTCGAAGCCGTCGCCAAGCTGGCTTCCGACGCCATCGCCAACGCCTTGCAGCATGAAGAGACGCAGGCCATTGCCCTGACCGATCTGCTGACCGGCCTGCCCAACGCCCGCGCCTTGCGCCACAAGTTCGAAGAATCGGTGAGCCGCGCCCGGCGCTTCAACCTGCCGTTTTCGCTCCTGATGATGGACCTTGACGGCTTCAAAGCGATCAACGACACGCTCGGCCATCAGACCGGCGACCGGGTGATGCGCGAAGTGGCGCAGATACTGGCGCGGCAGATTCGCGCTTCGGATTTTCTGGGCCGCTATGCCGGCGACGAGTTCGTCGCCATCCTGCACATTGACCAGGAAGGCGCGCGCGAGCTGGTGCGGCGCGTGCAGTGCGTCGTAGACAATCACGACTTCGGGTTCAAGCAGGCGGGGATAACCTTAGGCATCAGCATCGGCTGGGCGAGCTTCGGGGTTGATGGCGACACCTTAGACGAGTTGCTGCTGGCGGCTGATCGGGCGATGTACAGCGACAAGCTACGACGCAAAGCTCAGCTCGCCGAAGCCCCACAGCCTGAGCCCGACGACTTGCAGCCCATCGTTGCACAAGTGATGTAGGTCGTAATCGCTACTCTCCGAAATAATCGCAGCGACTGGTGCAAGTTTCGCGAATCGTGATGCGGTAGAGTCCGGGCACGCGGCCTTCCAGCCTTTCCCATATCCAGCGCGCCAGGTTTTCACTGGTGGCGTTCTCCAGCCCGTCAATCTCGTTCAGGTAGTAATGATCCAGTTGCCGGCGCAACGGCTCGAAGGTGTCGCTGAAGTCGCCGTAATCGATGAACCAGCCGGTCTGCGGGTCCACTTCGCCACGCACCGCAACTTCGCAGATGAATGAGTGACCGTGCAGCCGCGCGCACTTGTGATCAGCCGGCACGCGCGGCAAACGGTGCGCCGATTCGAAGCGAAACTCTTTGACCAGTTCGACAATCATCTGCTTCATCTTAGCCGCAGGCCGCCGCCGTCTGCAATCGCCGCGTAGAGAAGAGAGTGGCGCGCATGTTATCCTACGGAAAGCGACTTGAGAGGAAACGCGAGCGGAGTATGAGTGCAGATAACCAGTTTGATGTGATCGTCATTGGCGGCGGCCACGCCGGCTGCGAGGCGGCTTATATTGCCGCACGGCTCGGCGCCCGCACCGCGCTGCTGACGATTGACGCCAACAGCATCGGCCAGATGAGCTGCAACCCGGCCATCGGCGGCATCGCCAAAGGCCACCTGGTGCGCGAAGTCGACGCGCTCGGCGGCATTATGGGCGAAGTCATCGATGCCACTGGCATCCAGTTCCGCCTGCTCAATCGCAGCCGCGGCCCGGCAGTGCAGTCGCCGCGCGCCCAGGCCGACCGTAATCTCTACCGCGCAGAGATGCGCCGCCGCTTGAGCCTCACGGAAAACCTGACGATCATTGAAGGCGAAGCCGCACAGATTTGCATAACCGGCGAGCGCGTCACCGGTGTCGAAATGGCCTGCGGCACCACCCTCGAAAGCCGTTCGGTGGTCTTAACGACGGGGACGTTTCTAAACGGCTTGATTCACTGT
>JBJMGU010000173.1:0-45594 GCA_045807765.1 Blastocatellia bacterium | reverse complement strand
GTGTCAAAACAACCAAACTTCAATCATCAACTGGTCTGTATGAATGCAGGCGCTTTATTGAAAGACTGGAACGACAAAACGGGAGCCGGGCTGGCCAACTACGCGCCGGGCGTGATCTTCTCTGAAGACAGCGCCGTGGCCCCGGATGTTGTTTGGATCAGCAAGGCGCGACTTCAGACGGCGCTTGGGGCGGGCGGCCACCTCTATCAAGCGCCCGAGCTGGTGATCGAAGTGCTATCGCCCGGCAGCCAGAATACTCGGCGCGACCGCGAGTTGAAGCTCAAGCTCTACTCGCGCTGCGGCGTTGACGAATATTGGATTATGGATTGGCCAACGCGCCGCGTCGAAGTCTTTCGCCGCACGGAAGCGCAATTGCAGACCGTCGGCACGCTCGACGAGGGCGATACGCTCACCACTCCTCTGCTCGAAGGTTTCGCCGCTCCGGTCGCCAGCTTCTTTGAAGGCATCCCACCACAGACTCAGCCGGATAACGCTTGAGCCCTGCCTTGCGCTACACAAAAAAAGTTAAGGGCCGCGCGAGGAGGAGCGCGGCCCGTGGTCTCAAGTACAGATTGGAAGGACGGAATCTAGCTCTCAATTAAGTGGCCTCAGTATAACCCGTCATCCTGGCAAAATCAGTGACCGCCGTCACACAGCGATGTTTATTCGTCACAATTCTCAGCTTTTCTAGCCGCGCTGACCGGCTTCCTTGTAACCGCAAGACCGGCACCGGCGTCTATGTTATTCTTCAGCACGCATCGATTGCATTAAGGATCAATCCCAAGGAGGCTCTATGAAAAGACTCTATGTGCTTGCACTGCTCGCTATGGTCTGCCTGCCGATAGCGGCGGCGGGCCGCGAAGCTCGGCTGGTGCGTTACCCGCATTATTACAAAGGACGCATTGCATTCACCTACCTCGGCGACGTCTGGACGGCCAACGAAGACGGCTCGAACATCACGCGCTTGACGGTGCATAAGGCGCGCGATGTCTATCCGCGCTTTTCGCCCGATGGCCGCTTCGTCGCTTTCTCGTCCGACCGCGACGGCAATCTCGATGTCTTCATCATTCCGGCTAGCGGCGGCACAGCCAAACAACTGACCTTCTACTCCGCCGATGATTCGGTATTGGGCTGGACGCCGGATTCGCGCGCCGTTCTCTTCTCTTCGCAGCGCGGCGAAGACTTTATGCCGAAGCTCTACACGATCAGCGTAGACGGCGGACTGCCGCGCAGCGCCGGCCCCGACATGGGTGTCTGGGCCAGCTATTCGCCCGACGGCCAGAAGCTCGCCGTCAACCGCCGCTCGCAGGTCTACTGGCGCAAGTATTATCGCGGCGCGTATCAAAGCGACGTGACGGTGATGGACGTGGCGGCAAAGAAGTTCACCGACATCACAGACTTCAACGGCGCAGACTCGTGGCCGATGTGGGCCTCGGACGGCTTCATCTATTTCGTCAGCGACCGCGACGGCAACGGCCTGACTAACATCTGGCGCGTCGCCGAGAGCGGCGGCAAGGCCGAGCGCGTCACCTCGTTCAAGAGCGGCGACGTGCGCTGGCCGGCCATCAGCGGCGACGGCAAGACCATCATGTTCGAGCATGACTTCGGCGTCTGGAAGCTCGACACCGCGAGCCGCCGGGCGACCCTCATCAAGCTCGACATCGCCGCCGAGACGCAAGAGAACGCCAGCGAGACGCGCGACTTCAACTCGCAGGTTGACGATTACGACCTGGCGCCGTCGGGCCGCCGCATCGCCCTGACGATTCACGGCGAAATCTTTACCGCGCCGACCGACGAAGGCGACCTGCGGCAGATCACCAATAGCCCCTGGCGCGACAAAGACCCGCAGTATTCGCCCGATGGCCGCTTCGTCGCTTTTGTCAGCGACCAGAGCGGGCGCGAAGAAATCTACATCGCCTCGGCGGACGCTAGCCTCCAGCCGCAGAAGATCACCGACATCGATGCCCTGAAGCTCAACTTCGCATGGTCGCCCGGCTCGAAAGAGATTGTTTTCACGGCGTCTGATGACAAGTTGCGCAAGTACAACGTCGAGAGCAAGCAGACCGTCGAGCTGGCCACATCGAAGTACGGCAACCTTGGCGCGCCGGTCTGGTCGCCCGATGGCAAGTGGATCGCTTACTCGAAGCCCGACTACACGCGGACGCAGGACATTGTCTTGATCTCGGCGGCGGGCGGCGAGGAGCGCAAGGTGACGTTCGATTCTTCAAACGACATCAATCCGCGCTTCACGCACGACGGGCGCAAGCTCTACTTCGTGCGCACGGAAGCCGGCGCGGGTGGCGGCGGGCAGCCGTCGGCGCAGCTTTACTCGGTCGCTCTCGAACGCCAGGAGCGCGACCCCGGTGATCCCGAAGACCGTCCCGAAACCACCGATCAAGACCAGGACGCCGCACAGCGCCGAGCCATGGGCGCGCCGCGCAATCAGCCGGTCAAAGAGATCAACATTGACTGGGCGGGCCTCAAGCGCCGCACCACGCAAGTGACGCGCATGCCGTTCGCGGTCTTCAACTACACCATCGCGCCGGACAATCGCACGGTGGTGTTTGTGACCACAGAACCCGCCGGTACGCGCAGCATCCCTGTGATCTACTCGATTCAGGAAGACGGCAAGCGTTTGACGCGGCTGGCCGCTGGCGAAGCGCCGAGCGGCGAAGGCGAAGGCGGCGGCGGCGGTTTCTTTGGCCGCGGCGGCATCTCGAACCTGAACGTCACGCGCGATGGCCGCTCGCTCTTTTATCAGGAAGGCAACGCCGTCTATTCTCTCGCATTGCAAGCTCAGGCGGCGGGCGCGGCGGCAGCAACAACCGGCGCGCAGGCTTCCGGGCGCGAGAGCGCGCGGCGGCGCGTCAACTTCGTCGCCAAGGTCAAGGTTGATAAGCCCGAAGAGTGGACCGAGATGTTCGATGACGCATGGCGGACGATGAAGTACCGCTTCTATGATCCGCAGATGCACGGCAAAGACTGGGACGCGGCGCGCGCCAAGTACCAGCCGCTCGTCGAAGATGTCGGCGACCGGCAAGAGCTGTTAAACATCATCAACGAGATGATCGGCGAGTTGAACGCTTCGCACACCGGCGCGGCCCCGCCGCCGCGTGGTCGCGAAGGCGGGGCGGCGACCGTGCATCTCGGCTTTGACCTTGAACCGGATGCGGCGGCGGGCCGTTACAAAGTGACGGCGATTTATGAAGACGGCCCGGCGGATAAAGACTGGGTGAAGGTCAAGGCGGGCGATTACCTGATCGCCATTGACGGCAAGCCTGTGAAGGCGGGCGATGACTACTGGGAGCTGTTGAACGACCGCTTGAATCGCAAGGTAACGGTGACCTTAAACGACAAGCCGAGCGAAGAGGGCGCGTGGCGGGCGCGCATCGAGCCGGTGTCGATGCAGGCGTTCGGCCAGTTGCGTTACGAGCGCTGGGTACGGCAGCGGCGCGAGATGGTCGACAAGCTCTCTGGCGGGCGCATTGGCTACCTGCACATTCAGGCGATGAATCCGCCCAGCTTGCGCCGGTTCGAGAAAGAGATTCGCGAGAACCGCAACAAGGAAGCGCTGATCATTGACCAGCGCTGGAACGGCGGCGGCAACATCGAACAGGAGTTACTGGCGATACTGGTGCAGCGCGAATATCAAATCTGGCAGCCGCGCGGCAGCGAAGCGACGGGCCGCCCGTTCGCCGGCTTCTTCGGCCCCAAGGTGGTGCTGCAAAACTGGCGCTCGGCTTCAAACGCCGAGATGTTCCCGGCGGGCTTCCGCGCCTTGGGATTGGGCAAAGTGATCGGCACGCCGACGATGGGCGCGGTGATCGGCACCGGCAGTTATTCGCTGATTGACGGCTCGACGGTGCGGACGCCGGGCGTCGGCGTTTTCCTGGCCGACCAGAAACGCACGAACATGGAGAACTACGGCGTGCAGCCCGACATCCTGGTCGAGAACACGCCGGAAGATAACCTCGCGGGCCGTGACCGCCAGCTTGAGACTGCCGTGCAAGAGTTGTTGAAAGAACTCGGCTCGCGCAGCCAGCAGGCAAAGAAAGAATAAGTCCGCATCACCTATTAGTGATATGCAAATGCATATCGTCTTAGCCATAAAGGCACTAAGCATTACAATCTCTTTTGTGTGACTTGGTGTCTTGGTGCCTTTGTGGCAATTCCTCTGGTTAAGCTCAATGGCGAATAAATGGAAAGATGATGAAAAAAGCCTCGCGTGAAAAAACCGCTCGCAAGAAAAGTGATTCAGCTAACCGCGTCAACCGCCGCGCCTTCGTCAAGCTGCTGCCCGCCGCCGGCGCCACAGCCATTGCCGCTACCCGCATCGATACAGCGACGCTGGCCCAGCCACCGCAGCAACCACAGCCGCCACAGCGCATCACCAAAGAGATGCTGCACAGCGCCGAGCAACTGATCGGCGTCGAACTGACGCCTGCACAAGAAGAGATGGCGCTGCCGGGCGTCAACCGCAACCTCACGGCTTACGAATCATTGCGCAAGATCGATGTGCCGCTCGACACCGAGCCGGCCATCACGTTTCACCCGGCGCTGCCCGGCAAGAAGTTCAACACGACGCCGACAAAATTCAAGCTGAGCAAGCAAGCGCCGCCAGCCTTCAAATCGGTCGAAGAGGTCGCTTTCTTCACCGCCGCGCAGCTCGGCGAATTGATTCGCACGCGGCGACTGTCATCCGTCGAGCTGACGCGAATGTATATCGCGCGGCTCAAGCGCTATGGGCCGAAGCTCAACTGCGTCGTCACACTGATGGAAGAGACGGCGATGCAACAGGCCGAGCAGGCCGAGCGCGAGATCAAGAGCGGCAAGTGGCGCGGGCCGCTGCACGGTGTCCCGTGGGGCGCGAAAGACCTGTTTGCGACCCGTGGCACACGAACGACCTGGGGCGCCGAGCCCTTCCGCGAGCAGATGATTGATACGGACGCCACGGTGGTCGAGCGACTGCGTGAAGCCGGCGCGGTGCTGTTGGCAAAACTTTCGATGGGCGCGCTGGCGCAGGGGCCGCGTTGGTTCGGTGGCGTGACCCGCAACCCGTGGGTGCCCGACGAAGATCGCATCGGGTCGAGCGGCTCGTCGGCAGGCTCGGCGGCGGCGACCGCTGCCGGGCTGGTCGGCTTTGCCGTCGGCACCGAAACGCTCGGCTCGATTGTTTCGCCGTCGTCGCGCTGTGGCGTGGTCGGATTGCGCCCGACCTATGGACGCATCAGCCGTTACGGGGCGATGGGTCTGAGCTGGACGATGGACAAGGTCGGGCCGATCTGTCGCAGCGTCGAAGACTGCGCGGCGGTGCTTCAGGCGGCTTACGGGCCGGACGGGCACGATCTGACCGTAGGCGATGCGGCGTTCAACTGGACGCCCGACCGTGCGCTTGCCGGAATGCGTATCGCTTACCTGCAAGCCGAGTTCGAGCGCGGCGACGACAAGCAGAAAGCCATGTACAAAGAGGCACTCGACGCCTTGCGGGCCGCGGGCGCAAAGCTTGAGGCGACGGAGCTGCCGAAGTTTCCGACCGACGGCCTGCGCATCATCTTGAACGCCGAAGCGGCGACGGCTTTCGATGACATCACCCGCGATGGGCGGATCAATCAATTGTCGGGGCAGACGCCGAACGATTGGCCGAACTCGTTTCGCACTTCGCGTTTCATCACAGCGGTCGAATACCTGCGCGCCCAGCGCGCCCGCACGCTGCTGATGCGCGAGATGGATCAGTTCATGTCGAAGTGGGATGTTTTCGTTTCGCCTGCGCCCGGCAGCGCCAGCTTGCTCATCACTAACCTGACCGGCCACCCGGCGGTCTGCCTGCCGTGCGGTTTCATAGACAATCTGCCGCGCTCGCTGATGTTCACCGGCGGCTTGTACGACGAAGCCGCGCCGCTCCGCGTGGCCATGGCTTTCGAGCGCGCGACACAGTGGCACACCATGCACCCGAAGATGGATTGGGCTTGAGCCATCGCCCAACCGCGATGGGCGGTAATCGAGTTGACAGAATTAAGCCAGCAGTCGTTGATAGAGCCACACATCAAAGCTCGCCTGTGCGCCGGGCGCAAGCGCTAGGACGTTGCTAGGGATGCCGCGCTGCTCAAGGTTGAACGCATCTGTCGGGCAGCTATTCGGTTCAATGCAGATGGCCGGGCGCGGCGTGGGCGGCGTGTAGACGACGACAAACGGGAATTGCCGCGGGCTGAATTCGATGACGGTTTCCACGCCCTCGGTTTCGTCAGTCAACCGGCATTCGGTCACAGCGGCGGTGGCGCTCAGGCCGCTATAAATATCATCCAGCACAAGACCGTTGAGGTCGTGCGGCTGACGTAAATCATAAGCTTCATCCACCTCCATCACCTTGCCGGTCGGCAAGCTGTCGGCAAGTTCCCAGCGATGGCGCGCGGGGACTTGAATCGTGCCGCGCGCCGGGCGGCGAAAATAAGGATGCAGGCCGAAGCCCATAGGCATCGCCGGCTCGCCAGTGTTGGTCGCCATCAGGTGAATGCCGAGCCGGCCTTCATGCAGGCGATAGGTCATCTCCAATACAAAAGGAAATGGGAACTGGCCGAGGATCGCTTCGGCATAGTTGCGGGCGTCGAAGCGGCAGCGCAACCACGCGCCGTCCGTTTCAGAAGCCTCAGCTTCGACGACCGTCCAGGCTTTATCACGCACAAAGCCGTGGCGCGGCGGATTGATTTGATAGGTTGTCCCCTGAAAAGTGAAGGCGCCATCGCGAATGCGATTTGGGAAGGGGAATAACACAGGGATGCCGTAGCTTGTCGGGCGGCTGACGAAGTCATCGAAGGCGACCGGCTCTAAAATATCGGACGCTGCCCGCAACGCGAAGCAGTTGTTGCCGAGCGCCGGGGCAACCTCGGCGCGTGCCTGCCCGGCTTGTTCAAGAACAACTATCTCAACGCCGCTGCGCATACTGCGATGGACTGCATAATCATTGGCCATGGCAAATCCCTCCGCCGGCCAATCCTATCGCAGGTCGCGGCCATCACAAAGCTCACCGATGAAAACGAGCGCAGCGATTAACGGTAAGTGATTTCGACGCGGTAGTCGTTGGTGGAAAACATGGCTTGCAGCATTTCGGTGGCGCTCTGCTGGGCGGCGTCGGCGACCTTCATCTCGTTGCCGGTTTCGGCAAACTTGTCGCGCGCCAGTTTGTAGATCGCGTCGTGGTCGGCAGCAGTGAAGGGGTTCCACAGACCTCGCTGCTCGTCGTAGGTCTGCACGTTGGTGATTTCAATCGCCAGCACTTCGGGGCGCGGCAGGCTGATGGTGATTAGTTTAGTCTTGTCGTCAATCTGAACGTCTGTGCCTTTGTCGAGGTTGATGCCGGCGAGTAACTTTCCGGTAATCACAACCAGGGCCTTCTTGGTCGAGCCGTAATATGTGTTTTCGTAGACGACGACATCGCGCAGGGTGGTTTCGCTCGACACCAGCTTGGCAACTTTCTCGACCTGCTGGACGACCGCCGACTGCGTCACCTGCGTCTGGCTGGCGTTGCTGGCCATCAGGTTGAGCCGCGCGATCACCAGCCAGACAACCAGCGACAGCAAGATGCCCAGCAAGGCCAGCACGACCGCCCACGGCCACAGCCGGCGCGGCTGGGCGTTCTGTTGGTTGAATCTCATAGCAAGACCATCAACATTGTAGCAGCTTGGCGACGGCTTGCCATTTCACCTGCCAACGGCGGTGGTTTAAACAGCGATGTGAGCAATCAGCTACAGGCTGTCATAGCTGCGGTTGAAGAGTTCCATCATCTGCGAAAGGTCGCCGGTGTCGTAGCCGAGGCGGAACCAGCGGGCGCGCTGCTCACTGGTGCCGTGCGTAAACGAATCGGGCACGACGTAACCGCGCCCCTGCTGCTGCAAGCGGTCGTCACCGACGGCGCTGGCGGCGCGCAGCGCTTCTTCGAGGTCGCCCGGCTCCAAAATGTCTTTCATCTGTTGCGCGTGATGCGCCCAGACGCCGGCCAGGTAGTCCGCCTGTAATTCCGTCCGCACCGACAGGTGATTCGCTTCGGCCTTGCTCACCTGCCGCTCTTTGGCATGAACCTGATCGAGAATGCCCAGCACTTTCTGCACGTGATGGCCGACCTCATGCGCGATGACATAAGCCTGCGCGAAATCGCCCGCCGCATGGAAGCGGGTCTGCAACTCATCAAAGAATTGCAAATCGATATAGACGTGGCGGTCGTTGGGGCAGTAGAAAGGGCCGGTTGCTGCCGAAGCAAAGCCGCAGCCCGATTGACTGGTGTCGGTAAACAGCGTCAGCGTCGGCTTCGGATACGTCTTGCCTTGCTGGCGAAACAGTTGATCCCATACGTCCTCTGTATAGCCGAGAACGACCGCGACAAACTTCTTCTCTTGCTCTTCGCGGGCGGGGTCTATGCTGCGACGCGCGCCCGGCGCACCGCTCGGATTGGAGCCGCCATCCGGTTGTAACGATCCCGGATCATGGCCGGTCAGTAAGCTGACCACCAGCACGATCAAACCAAGAAGCCCGCCGCCCGCCGCAATGCCGCCGCCCGACATGCCGCGCCGGTCTTCAATGTTGCTGCTCTCACGACCGCCTATCCAACGCATCATGCACCTCGCAAATCAATGATCATTCTTGCTGATTCCGCACGCTACGGTGTAGCGGAAGCCAACAGCCTGTACGAAGATCAGCATAGTCGCCGGCGCGCACTATAGCCATTGGCCGATTATCATCACGCCTCGCTTAGTGGAGCAATTTCATTGCCACGCCTGAGGCCGGGCAGTTGTGATATCATCAAGGCATGGCGAAAGGCTGGGAGAGCAAGGCGGTCGAGGCGCAGATCGAAACTGCTGAAGCGCGCGTGACTTCGAACAAGACGCGGCGAACGCCCGAAGAGATCGAAAAAGCGCGGCGGCGCGAGAGCCTGCTGCTGTCGCGCAATCGCGTCTTGCAAGACCTGCAACAGAGCCGCGACCCGCGTTATCAAAAGATGCTCAACGACGCCCTGGCGCATCTCGACGCTCAACTCGCGCAACTCGATTAAGGTGCGGCGGTCAGCTAGAGCGGTGTTCAATCGGGTGTAGGGCAATGTGGTTAGATTGCGCTACATCGCAAAAGCAATCGTAAATGGCTCTAGGCGCTGATCGCTGCCGGCTTCAAGCGGTAGAGCATCTCGCCGGCCTTAGGCACCAGCAAGCGGCCTTCGGCCTCGCGCCCGCGCCAATCCTCAACATTGATTCCTGCGGGATCGAGATAACCAAGATTCAAGCGGCGGCAGCGCTCCTCCGGTATCCGCGTCGCCAGTGTCACACGGATGCGCGGCGCTTCGATGCCGGTTTCCGCATCAAAGGTCCCCGTGCCGCGCAGGTGCGTGCTGTGCGCCAGGACGCCACCGGGATAGTGTGCGAAGCGCGGCCATTGTTTCAAAAAATAATCGCGCACGTGGTAGCCGATGCGGTCGAGCAGCGCGCCGTGCGTATAGCTGACTTCGTCAATATGCGGTGCGTAGATGATAATCTCGCCGCCGTCTGCGACCACAGGCTCCAGCTTGTACATGCCCTTTGCCGCTGTCCAGATGTCAGCGTACATTTCAGGCATCACCGACAAGACGCGCTCAAACGGGCGCTCGACCCAGCGAATGTGCAGCTTCGCAGACAGGTCGGCGGCGGCTTCGTAAGCGGCTTCGGGTGAGCCGATGAAGAGCCCGGCCAACTGCTCACCTTTAACGACCAGACTGAAGCAGAGCTTCGGGCGATCAATCCTCGCCGCCGCCCGGTCAATGACGCGGCGCACAGGCGTGTAACGTGTGCCGATCACTTCATAGCTGGTAATCAATGCGCCGAGCCAGTGCGAAAAGTTGATAACCTCCGAGCCGCCGATGCCGGGAAAGAAATACTTATTGCCGCCCGAAAAGCCGACCACTTCGTGTGGAAAGGTCGGCCCGCAGATGATGATCTGATCGTAGTCAAAGATGAGCTTGTTCAAACGCACGTCTACCGGTTGATTGAGCAGGCCGCCGGTCATCTCGCTGATTTCTGTCGCAGGAATCTCGCCGAGCGTCGTGAAGGTTTCCGGCACGTCCCATCGATGGTTGAATACGCCGACGCCGGCAAACACGGTGGCGCGCTCTTCCGCCGTCACGCCGACCAGTTGATTGATGGCCGCTTCGCTCATCGGCTGGTGTGTGCCGAGCGCAATCAGATAATCGAGCGCGGCGACGCGTGCGCCGAGCAGTTCGTGAAAGAGGCGAAACATCTGCGGGATGGGCGCGGTACGCGTGCGGTCGGGGATGAGTATCAGCACGCGCTTGCCGTCGAGGCTGACAGCCGCGAGCGCTTCACTCATCAGCCCGCGAATCTCGGCTTCCGTCAAGAACCTATCTTCATAACCTTTGCCGATCAACATTGTACGCCGTCGCCTTCAATCGAACTTGTACGCCTGCTTTGCCAGGCGGTAAGCCAGATCATGAATCATCTCTTCGGCGTCACTCAATTCAATCACGCCGCGCACCACCAGTCCCGCCAGCCAGTTCGCATCCACGCGCCGCGCCAAGTCGTGCCGCGCCGGGATCGAAGGAAACGCCCGCGTGTCGTCGTTGAAGCCGACAGTGTTGTAAAGCCCGGCGGTCTCCATCACCTGATCGCGGTAACGCCGCAGGCCGTTGATGCTGTCGTGGAACCACCAGGGCGGGCCGAGCTTCACCGCTGGGTAATGACCCGCCAGCGGCGCCAGCTCTCTGGCATAGCTGGTCTCGTCGAGGGTGAAGAGGATCAGCGTCAGCCGCGCGTCGTTGCCGAAGCGTTCAAGCAATGGACGAAGGTTACGCGTGTACTCTGTCGTCACGGGAATATCCGCGCCTTTGTCCATGCCGAAGCGCTCGAACAGTGCGCGGTTATGGTCGCGGTATGAGCCGGGATGAAACTGCATCACCAGCCCGTCTTCGACGCTCATGCGGGCGCTCTCAATCAGCAGGTGACCGGTGAAGCGACGCGCGTCGTCAGGGCTTGCCCTACCCTGTAGAGCCCGCCCGAAGATCGCTTCGGCCTCGTCGTCCGACAACCCCTCTGTGTAAGGCGTCAGCGCCGCATGATCGGTGGCGGTCGCGCCCATCGCTTTGAAATAAGCGCGCCGGTCTTCGAGCGCCGCAATCAAGCGATGATAGCTGCTGACTTCAATATTGCTGACGCGGCTCAAGTCGTTGATGTTGTCGCGCCAGCCGGGACGGTCTATGTTCACAACGCCATCGGGGCGGAAGGTCGGCACGACTCTTCCCTGCCAGCCCGATTCACGGATGGCCCGATGGTGTTCCAGCGAATCGCTCGCCGCATCGGTTGTTGCCAGCACTTCGATATTGAAGCGCTCGAACAATTGGCGCGGGCGGAACTCTGGCTGTTCGAGGCAGGCGGCAATCTGGTCATAGATGTCCTGCGCCGATTCCGCAGTCAAGCGGTCTGTGATGCCGAATACATCAGTAAGCTCGTGCGCCAGCCACGCGCCTGTCGGCGTGCCGCGAAACAGATAGAAGTGATCGGCGAAGAGCTGCCAGATGCGGCGGTGATCGCGTTCGACTTCGCCGCCGTCGGGGCGCGCAATGCCCAGCCGTTCTAGCGCGATGCCCTGCGAATAGAGCATGCGGAAAATGTAATGATCGGGGATGAGCAGCAAATCCGCGGGCGTGCCGAACGAATAATCGGGATCGGCAAACATCCGCGGATCAACGTGGCCGTGCGGGCAGACGAGCGACGCGCCTGCGACTTCGTCATAGAGGCGGCGGGCAATCTCCCTCTGCTGCGGGTCAGGGTCGAAATAGCGGTCTGCCGACAGGATGATCTTTGCGCGGTTTGCTTTCGCCATAAGCGCTTTCATTCTACAGCTCTCGGAGGCAGCGAAGAAACCACAGATGAACACAGATAAACACAGATGGAAAGGGACAGGGGATTCCCGCTTCTTCTTCTATCGGTGTTCATCCGTGTTCATCTGTGGTTCCATTCTTCCGCTCACTCAAAATGGCGTGACAAAAGGCCGCCGCTTGCGTAGACTGCAACTTAACCTGCGCGGCTCTGATTTTCCGGGAATGTGCCCTTTCTCAGCCGCGTATGTCAACCCGCTCGCACATTCAATGAGTCAGATGATGAGCCTGATGCGCTCAATCAACAATCACCCAAACATTATTTCGGAGGATGCTTTTATGTCTACACGATGGTTTCGTGTGCTAATCCTTGCGGCGCTGTTTCTCCTGCCGGCGGCGGTGTCGGCGCAGACCAAGCTGCTGCGCTTTCCCGATATTCATGGCGACCGTGTCGTCTTCACCTATGGCGGCGACCTGTGGACAGCGTCCACGAGCGGCGGCACCGCGACCCGCCTGACGGCGCACCCCGGCATGGAGGTCTTTGCCAAGTTTTCGCCCGACGGCAAATGGATCGCCTTCACCGGCCAGTACGACGGCGATGAGCAGGTCTACGTCATGCCTGCGGGCGGCGGCGAGCCGAAGCAGTTGACCTTCTACCCGGCGCGCGGGCCGCTGCCGCAACGCTGGGGCTGGGATAATCAAGTCTACGGCTGGTCGCGTGACGGGCGCAGCATCATCTTTCGCTCGCTGCGCGATTCGTGGACGCTGCCCGTGGCGCACCTCTACAGCGTCTCGGTCAACGGCGGCCCTGCCGAGCAACTGCCGATGCCCGAAGCCGGCTCAGGCGATCTGTCGCCCGACGGTTCGCAGATCGCCTACTCGCCGCAGTTCCGCGATTTTCGCCCCGAAAAACGCTACGGCGGCGGCCAGGCGAATGTCCTCTACATCTTCAACCTGAAGACCTATGACTCGCGGCGCATCAGCGAAGGCGTGCGCCCGAGCCGCGACCCGATGTGGATCGGCAACACTGTCTATTATGACTCGGATCGTGATGGCCATTACAATCTCTATGCTTATGATGTGCCGAGCGCCAAGACGACGCAGGTGACCTTCAGCAAGACCTGGGACGTGCGCTGGCCTTCGAGCGATAGCGAGAGCCACATCGTCTATGAGTTGGACGGCGAGCTGCACGTCTTTGACACGCGGGCGAAAAAAGATAGCGCGCTCTCGATCTTTGTCCCCGACGATGGCCTGCACAAGCGACCGAGCCGCATCAATGTAGCGCAGAACATCGAAGACTATTCGCTCAGCCCGAAAGGCGAGCGCGTCTTGTTCTGCGCCCGCGGCGACATCTTCACCGCGCCAGTCGAGCATGGCCCGACGCGCAATCTGACTAACTCAAGCGGCGCGCACGACAAGTGGCCGCGCTGGTCGCCCGACGGCTCGCGCATCGCGTTCATCTCTGACAAGAGCGGCGAAGAAGAAATCTGGATCGTGCCGCAAGACGGCTCGAAGCCCGCTGAGCAGATCACCAACGGCGGCCACGCCATGCGCTATTCGCCCGAATGGTCTGCCGACGGCAAGCTGATCGCCTTTAGCGACAAAGACGGCAAGATATTTATTCTCACCCTCGCCGACCGCAAGCTGACAGAGATCGTCGATTCTTCGCGCGGCCAGATACGCGATTACGCCTGGTCGCCCAAGGGCAACTTTCTCGCCTTCAGCATGCCGGAGGCGAACAACAACTCGGCGGTCTATGTCTGGAGCGCCGCCGACAACAAGTTGCACCGCATCACCGACGGCTTCTTCAATGCGCAGAACCCGGCGTGGGACCCTGCGGGCGATTACCTCTACTACCTGAGCGACCGCGAATTCGCGCCGCAGATTTCGTCCATCGAGTTCAATTACGCGCTCAACCGCGAGACCAACATCTATGCGGTCAGCCTGCGCAAATCGGTCAAGCACCCATTCCCGCCCGAAAGCGATGAAGTGATGGTTGCGAAAGAAGGCGAAACGCCTGCCGCCAAGCCGCAAGATAAAGGCGACCCGCAGGTGCCGCGCGAGCCGGTCAAAGACGTCAAGCGCGAGCCGGCGCAAGCTCAACCCGGCAAGCCTGAGCCGCCCGCAGGCGATCAGCAAGCCGCGCCTGCCGACAAACCGGCAGCGCCCGCAGCCAAAGCGCCGGCGACAATGACCATCGATTTCGACGGCATCACCGGACGCGCCACTCGCGTCCCGGTGCAGGCGGACAACTACGGCGGATTGAGTGCCAAAGCCGGCCACCTGCTTTACGGCGTCGGCCCGGCCTTCTACTACGGGCGCGCTCCCGACCGCCAGACACAGTTGCGCATCTTCTCGATGAAAGACCGCAAAGAGACGACGCTGGCCGATAGTATGTTCGGTTACGCGCTCTCGGATGACGGCTCGAAGCTTGCCGTCCGCACCGCTCAGGGCCTGGTGATGATGGATGCCATCGCCCGCGCCGAACAGCCGAAAAAACCGATCTCGACGACCGGCCTGATGGTTGACCGCGTGCCGACCGAAGAGTGGAATCAGATATTCAACGAAGTCTGGCGACGTTACCGCGACTGGTTCTACGTGACGAACATGCACGGCTTCAACTGGGAAGCCTTGCGCGAGCAGTACCGCCCGCTGTTGCAGTACGTCGCGCACCGCTCGGATCTGAACTACATCATCAGCGAGATGATCGGCGAATTGACGATCCAGCACACCTATGTCGAGGGCGGCGATATACAGATACCGCCGCGCCCGCGAGTGGCGCTGCCCGGCGCGCGATTCGATCTGGATAAAGAAGCGCGGCGCTACAAGATCAGTAAGATATTTGAGGGCCAGAACGAAGAAGAGATTTATCGTTCGCCGCTCACCGAAGTCGGCGTTGATGTGAAAGTCGGCGATTATGTGTTGGCCATTAACGGCGAAGAGCTGAAGGCCGAAGACGATCCCTACCGCTTGCTGCGCAATCGCGCAGACAACCCGGTTTACCTGACGGTCAACAGCCGCCCGACGCTCGACGGCGCGCGGACGGTCTCGTTCCGCCCGGTCACAGATGAGGGCAAGCTGATCTATCTCGATTGGGTTGTCGGCAATCGCCGCAAGGTCGAGCAGTTGAGCGGTGGGCGCGTCGGTTACCTGCACGTTCCCGACATGGGAGCCGACGGCATCCGCGAGTTCATCAAGTGGTATTACCCGCAGCTCAACAAAGAAGCGCTGGTCATCGACGACCGCGCCAATGGTGGCGGCAACGTGTCGCGCATGCTGATCGAGCGCCTGAGCCGCAAGTGGCTGGGGGTGAATTACAGCCGCACCAGCGAGACGGGAGCAACATATCCCGACGGCGTCTTCATCGGGCCGATGGTCTGTCTGCTCGATCAGAACTCGGCGTCCGACGGCGACATCTTCCCCTATATGTTCCGCGAAGCGGGCCTGGGGACATTGATCGGCAAGCGCTCGTGGGGCGGCGTCGTCGGCATCAGCAACCGCGGGCCGCTGATTGACGGCGGCGGCATCAGCGTTCCCGAATCCGGTCTGGCCAGCAAGAACGGCGAATGGATCATCGAAGGTTATGGCGTTGATCCCGACATCGAGGTCGAGCGCGAGCCGAAAGCCTTGATCGAAGGCCACGACCAGCAGCTTGAGCGCGCCGTCAGCGAAGTGATGAGCAAGCTCAAAGGGCGCGAGGTCAAGCTGCCGCCGAAGCCCGCCGGCCCGGTCAAGACGCCGAAGTAATCATGCCGCAATGGAGCGTCTTTGAAAGTCCTGTAGGGACGAGATGTTTATAGTTGCAGGCGTGAGAAAGGAGCCAAGCTCCGTAGGGGCGTGATGTCAACATTGCGCCCCTACGGGGCTTGCTCGGTTTTGGTAATCGTTACTATAAACATCGCGCTCCTACGGAGCGCATTTTCCAGAATGACTATGCCTTTGACCGGGCCGCCCGCTTCGTGATAGAAGCATCGAAGTCAACAATTCAACAATTCATCGGAGGCCACCTTATGTCTACGCGCCGTGCTGCGACTATCGCCTGTTGCATTATTCTTCTCTCAATCACCGGCCTGCCGGCGCGGGCCGCCACACCGAATGGCGGCCCGACGCGCCTGCTGCGCATGCCGACCGTCAGCGCCACGCAGATCGCCTTCGCTTATGCGAACAACATCTGGGTCGTCGAACGCGCGGGCGGCACTGCCCGCCGCTTGACCAGTTTTCAAGGGCAGACCGCCAACCCTCACTTCTCACCTGACGGCAAGTGGATCGCCTTCAGCGGCGAGTACGCCGGCAACATGGATGTCTATGTCGTGCCCGCCGAAGGCGGCGAGCCGCGCCGTTTGACCTGGCATCCCGGCCCGGACATGGTGCAGGGATGGACGGCGGACGGCAAAGCGATTCTCTTCGCTTCGACGCGGGCGACGTGGGCGCCGAGCGGCGCGCCGCGCTTCTGGACGGTGCCCGTCGAAGGTGGCGTCGAATCGCCGCTGCCGTTGCCGCGTGGCTATCAAGGAAAGATATCCGCTGACGGCTCGCGCATCGCTTATCGCATGAATAACTCGTGGGACGAAGAGCGCCGCAACTATCGCGGCGGCCAGAACCGCCCAGTCTGGATCGTTGATCTCAACAGCTTTGACCTGATCTCGCCACCGTGGACCGACTCGAAAGACATGGAGCCGGTGTGGGTCGGTGACACCGTTTACTTCCTCTCGGACCGCGATGGCGTGTCGAACGTCTGGGCCTACGACACGCGCTCGAAGAAGCTCGCGCAGGTGACGCGCTTTAATGACTTTGACGTGAAGACGATGGATGCGGGCTCCGGCGCGGTCGTCTTCGAGCAGGCTGGTTACATTCACGAACTTGATCCGCGCACAGGCAAAGAGCACACGATCAACATCACGGTCGCCGGCGACTACCCGTGGATGATGCCGCACTGGGAAGACGTGACCAGCCGCATGACCAACCTGGCGCTGTCGCCAACAGGCCGCCGCGTCGTCGTTGAAGCGCGCGGCGAAGTCTTCACGATCCCCGCCGAAAAAGGCGACGTGCGCAATCTGTCTCACTCAAGCGCTTCAGCCGAGCGCGACCCGGCGTGGTCGCCCGACGGCAAATACATCTCTTACTTCAGCGACAAGTCAGGCGAGTATAAGCTGATGATCGAAGCGCAGGATGGCTTGACGCCGCCGCGCGAGATTGCGCTCAAGAACCCGACGCATTACTACACGCCATCGTGGTCGCCCGATTCCAAGAAGATCGTCTTCAGCGACACCAACCTGCGTGTCTGGGTGCTGGACGTCGCCTCGGGCGAAGCCAAGATCGTCGGCAACGACCCGTGGATGGTGCCGCAACGCACGCTCAATCCGGTCTGGAGTCCCGATTCCAAGTGGGTTGCGTATTCGAGCCGGCTGCGGTCGCTCTATCACGCCATCTTCGTGAGCAATGTCGAAACCGGCGAGACCAAGCAAGTCACCGACGGGCTGGCCGATTCGGTCTGGCCGGCGTGGGACGCCAGCGGCAAGTATCTCTGGTTCTTCGCCTCGACCGATTTCGGGCTGCGCTCGCAGTGGCTCGACATGACCTCTTATGACCACGACGAAACTTTCGGGCTATACCTTGCGGTCTTAAAGAAAAGCGAGCCGAGCCCGCTGCTCCCCGAAAGCGACGAAGACAAAGGCATCGGCAACGCGCCGCCTCCGGGCAATCGCGCGGCCCGCGGCGGTGATGCCGCAGGCGCGGATACTCCCGCCGCCGACGCGGCTCAAACAGATACGCCACCGCAAGCCGAGCGCCGGCAGCGCCCGCCGGTCAACGTGCAGATTGACTTCGAGGGCTTGCAGCAACGCATCATCGCGGTGCCGGGGATTCCCGAGCGCCAGTACTCGCGATTGCATGCAGGCGTAGCGGGGACGGTCTATTATCTCGAAACCAGCAACAGCGGGCGCGGCGGACAGGGTGCGGGCGAGCCGGGCAGCATACTCACTCGTTACCGCTTGAACGAGCGCCGCGCCACGCCGTTTATGACCAACGTCGCCGAGTATGCCGTGAGCGCCGACGGTCACAAACTGCTCTATCGCACCCCTGCGCCGCCGCAACAGGCCGCACGCGCCGCCGGTGCAAACCCCGTTTCACTCTTCCTGATTGACGCCGACCGCATGCCGCCGCAGGCGGGCCAGGGGCGCTTGAACGTCGCGCTGCGCATGTACCTTGAGCCGAAGGAAGAGTTCAAACAGATCTTCAACGAAGGCTGGCGCAACCAGCGCGATTACCTCTACGTCCCCAATCTGCATGGCGCTGACTGGCCAAAGATGAAGGAGATGTATGGCCAGTTGCTGCCCTATGTGATGCACCGCGCCGATCTGAATTACCTGCTCGACATGATGGGCGCAGAGATCGCCATTGGCCATTCGTATGTGCGCGGCGGTGATATGCCTGACCTGCCGTCATCGGCGAGCGGATTGCTGGGCGCGGACTTCACGATTGACGATGGCTATTACAAGATCGCGCGCATCTATGACAACGAGAGCTGGAATCCCGACCTGCGCGCCCCGCTCGCCGCGCCGGGCGTTGATGTTTCGGTGGGCGATTACATTCTCGCCATTAATGGCGTCGAGCTGAAAGCGCCCGACAACATCTATCGCCTGCTCGACGGCACGGCGAACCGGCAGACGTCGCTCACTGTCAACAGCCGCCCGACTCTGAGTGGTGCGCGACAGGTGACGGTCGTCCCTGTGGCCAGCGAACAGGGCTTGCGAACGCGCGCCTGGGTCGAAGCCAATCGCCGGCTGGTTGATAAACTGTCAGACGGCCAGCTCGCTTATGTGTATATACCCAACACAGGGCAGCCGGGCTACACGAGCTTTAACCGCTACTACTTCTCGCAGCAGGATAAGAAGGGCGCGATCATTGACGAGCGCTACAATGGCGGCGGCTCGGCGGCTGATTACATCATCGATGTGTTGCAGCGCGACTTCGACGGCTACTTCAACAACGTCGCCGGCGAGCGTTATCCCTTCACCAGTCCCTCTGCCGGGATATGGGGGCCAAAGGTCATGGTCATCAACGAGATGGCCGGCTCGGGCGGCGACTTGATGCCTTATATGTTCAAGCACCGCAAGATCGGCGCGCTGGTCGGCAAGCGCACCTGGGGCGGGCTGGTGCACACGGCGGACACACCGACGTTTGTGGATGGCGGCTCAATGATCGCGCCGCGCGGCGGCTTCTTCTCTCGAGAAGGCCGCTGGGCAGTCGAGAATGAAGGGACTGCTCCCGACATCGACGTAGAGAACTGGCCGAAAGAAGTGATCGCCGGCCACGATCCGCAGCTTGAGCGTGCCGTGCAGGAAGCGATGAAGCAGTTGAAAGAACACCCGGTCGAGCGCATGGGCAAAGAGCCGCCGCCGCCGACCTGGGGCAAACGCCGCGACGCGCAATAAACCTTGCGCCTGAGGCAGATCAAGCAGGTAGCCAGAAGTGAAACCTCTGGCTACCTTCATTAAAGTAATTAAAGTAATTTCACTTCGAGTGGGAGTTCATTATGCAGGCACAACCGCAAAGAGTGGCAGCGGTCGAATTGCCGTTGTCGGAGATCGCTGCCGCACCGCGCTGGTCGCTCGCCAGCCGAATCGCCTTTCGCCTGGCGTTCGCCTATTTCGTCCTTTACAACATCCCGTTTCCGGCGGGGGTTCTTCCCTTCACCGATACCCTTGTCGCAAAGTATGACGGCATCTGGCATGCAATCGTGCCCTGGGTCGGCAAGCATCTGCTCCGCTTGAGCAACGACATCACCATCTTCACCAACGGCAGCGGCGACACGACCTATAACTACGTGCAGGTCCTCTGTTTTCTGGTGCTGGCCGTTATGGCGACGGCGGTCTGGTCCGTGCTTGATAGAAAGCGGCCCAACTACACACGGCTCTACCAGTGGCTGAGACTCTATGTTCGCTTCGCGCTGGCGGCCTGGATGATCGTCTATGGGTCTATCAAAATACTGCCGCTGCAAATGCCTCCGCCTTCGCTGACGAGGCTCATCGAACCGTACGGGGATTCGTCACCGATGGGGCTGCTGTGGACATTCATCGGCGCGTCGAAAGGCTATGAAATCTGCACGGGCTGCGCCGAGATGCTGGGCGGTGTGCTGCTGATCTTCCCCCGCACGACCTTGCTTGGCGCCCTGGTCTGTCTCGCCGACACGGCGATGATTTTCACCCTCAATATGTGTTACGACGTGCCGGTCAAGCTCTTCTCTTTCAACCTGCTGCTGATGAGCGTCTTCCTAGTGGCAAAAGACGCCGGGCGGCTGGCGAACCTGTTTGTGTTCAACCGCCGGGTAGAACCGGCTGAGCCTTACCGATTCTTCCAGCGCCAGTGGCTCAATCGCAGCCTCCTCGCTCTACAAATCGTCTTCGGCTTTTTCCTGATCGGCTATAGCTTTTACCAGAACATTCAGCAGGCGAAAACCTATGGAGCCTATGCGCCGAAGCCGCCACTGCATGGGATTTGGATGGTCGAAGAGTTTTCCGTAGATGGGCAAGTCCGGCCACCGCTGTTGACCGATGCCGCGCGCTGGCAGCGAGTGATTATTCAGACAAAGGCCGGGCTGACCATTCAACCGATGAGCGGGCCTAATCAGAGATATACGCTTGAACTGAACACCGACGACCGCAGCCTCTCGCTCGGCAAGGTCAACGATTCCGAATGGAAAGCTTCATTCTCTTTCCAGGAGCTTGATGCGGGGGTGGTGACATTAGCCGGCGAGATGGACGGCCACAAAACGTCTGCCCGGCTGACCCGGTTTGACGAGTCGACGTTCCTGCTTACCAGCCGGGGCTTCCATTGGATTCAGGAGTTTCCGTTCAACCGCTGAGCTAGCGCGCGGCTGCCGTCAGTCTTTCTTTCAGGTCTTCATTCAAAGCGCTCAGGAAAACCACTAGCGGGCGAATATCGCTGTCGCTTAACTGAATCTTTGCCAGCCCTTCGTCGGCCTCGCGAACATGGCCGTCACGCGCCATGCGGCCAAGTCGCAGCAGCTCGCCGAGCGTGCTTTCAAGCGACGGGTAAGCGCCGTTGTGCATGTAGGGTCGCGAGTAGGCCAGGTTCCTCAGCGTCGGCGTTTTGAACGTGGCAATCATTCGCTGCAAGAAGCGCTCGTCGCTCTCGCCCTGCCGGCGCAGCGCCGCATCGTCAAGCTTCACAAAATTCCAGTAGCCCAGATCAACACGCTCCGGCCTATTTTCAACCGGCGTCTCGCGGCAGTTGCGTGACGGGCGATGGGCGTCGGCAGCCGTGGGAATGCGCAGCGCCGCAAAGCTCCCTTCGCCATGAACCTGATCGTATTCGCTCTGCGTGATGCCAAGATTGTGAAACGACGCGTCGGTGAACAACGGCGGCACATGACAGGCGATGCAGTTGCCGGCTCGCGCGCCGCCTTCGGTGCGCAAAAAGAGCTTCATGCCATCGAGCGCCTCGGTGCCGAACTCTTTTGACAGCTTCAGCGCGCTGCGCGATTCAAGCTCGTCCAGTCGCCGTAAGATTCTCGCGCCATAGAGGGCGGCGCTCTCGCCCGGCGCCGGGCGCGCCTCTAATCCATTCGCCTGAATGAAGCGGTCGTAAGGCGAATCCAGCGCCGACCTGAGGGTTCGCATATAAGCGGTGATGGCCTTGCCAATCAGCTCCATCACCTGCTCAGGGTTGAGCCGTTCAAGCTCGACGCCGAAGGCTTCCTTGAACTGTTTGGCGTATGCGACTGTCGTGGCGTCGGCGCCGCCCGCGTCATTGCTCAAGACTTGATAGACCTGCCGGCGCGCTTCGTCCTCTTCGCCCGGCAGCCAGCCATAATTGCGGCCCGCGAGCGTTCCGCGGACCAGTGCCTCAAGCGAGGCAAACTCGCCGTCAAAGTGCAGGCGCGGCATGGCCGTGACATCAAAGAGCGTCGGCGCGTTTCGCACGCCTTCGCGGCGCGGGTCACCCGAACGCCACGGCACCCAACTGCGGGTGAAATTGTCCGTGAAAGCGCGCACACGGTCGGGGTCCTCGCCGGATTGATGACAGTGGGCGCAGCTCATAATGAGGTCGCCCTTGCCCGAAGCGAAGCGATCTTCTCTGAACAGTCGCGCCCCGAGGCGAATCTGTGCGCTGCTTTTCTCCTCCTGGCCCGCGCGTATCGGTCGCGCCAGATGAATCAACATCACGACCACAAAGGCAAACAGCAAGGCGCGGCTCAACCAGACAAGCCGATCAGCAGCGATGCGTTGTTGACGATCAGATTCCAAGGGATGCTCCTCGCACTGCACAGTGAGAGCCAGTTACCAGCGCAGGACGATTTTCCCAACCGCCTGGCGCGAGGTCAAGAAATTCATGGCGTCGGCGACCTTCTCCATCGGGTAGAGACCGCCGATCACCGGCTTCAGGTGGCCGGCTTCGTACATCTCGAACAACGTCTGCCATGCCTGCTCGATCTTCGCCGGGTTATGCTGGCGGTAAGCGCCCCAGTGCAATCCAACGACGCTATAGTTTTTGACCAGGATGTGATTGCCGACGAAGGTGGGAAATTTGCCGCTCGTAAAACCGATGACGATCAAGCGCCCCTCAAACGCGATGCACTTGGTGCTGCGCTCGCCGGTCTCGCCGCCCACCGGGTCATAGATGATGTCGGCGCCGCGCCCACGGGTTTCGCGCTTGACGACCTCGACGAAATCTTCGCTCTGATAATTGATGGCGATGTCTGCGCCGCTGTCACGAATCGCCGCAAGCTTGTCGTCCGAGCTTGCCGTACCGATGATGCGGCCCGCGCCCAGCGCGCGAGCGATCTGCACAGCGGCCAGTCCCACGCCGCCGGCGGCTGAATGCACCAGCACGGTCTCGCCGGCGCGCAACTGTCCGCGGTCGGCAAGCCCGAAATATGACGTCTGGTAAACGATGCCAAAGCTCGCGGCTTCTTCATCGCTCATCGCCTCGGGCAACCGCTGCACGTTGGCCACGGGTGCCACGGCATATTCGGCAAAGCCGCCGAGCCCGAGCTGTGCCAGCACGCGCTCTCCCTGTGTGAACGAGGTCACGCCGTCGCCGAGCTGTTCGACGGTGCCGGCGACTTCCATGCCGGGCGAAAACGGCAGCGGCGGCTTGACCTGATACTTGCCGGCGATCAACAGAATGTCGGGGAAGTTCAACGCCGCGGTGCGCACGCGAATCAAGACTTCGCCGGCGCCGGGCACCGGGCGCTCGACTTCGTCCATGACCAACCCTTGCGGCTCGCACCACTGATGCGCACGTATGGCTTTCATTGCGTCCTCTTCATTCCGGCAGATTCATTCGTTTCAGCATTTCTTTGAATCGCGGGTCGTCGCGCAACGCGTCGAGCGGCGGAAAGGTTAAGTAAGACGGCAGCGCCGCGGCATGGGATTGATAGTCCTTTTCCAGCCAGGTGAAGGCTTGATCTTTATCACCCAGCCCGACATACACCCGCGCGAGGTCGTAACCATTTGCCTGCCGTCTCGCGTACCGCTCCTTCAATTCCTCCGCTACCGCCATCGCCTCGGCCCGCTTGCCCGCTTGGGCGTAAATATAGCCGAGGACTCCGAGCGGCGCACTCTGGCGTTTTGACAGCTCGACGCTCTTTTCTGCCTCGGCCACGGCCTCGGCATTCCGCCCTTGTTTGAGATAACCAAGACTCAATTGCAGCCGCGCATAATACCAGTTCGGGTCGAGGTCAAGGGCGCGCTGACATTGCCCCACGGCAGCCTTCAGGTCGCCTGCTTGCAAGTAAACTTCGGCAAGGTTGATGCTGATGATCAGCGACAGCGGCTCAAGTTCCTGCGCCCGCTTATACTCCGCCACTTGTTCATCAATTCGTCCCAAATCTCCGAGCAGGTTGCCATAGAATTTATGAGCCGTCGCGTAGTTCGGATTTAACTCGATGCCCCGTTTGAGTTCTTTTTCGGCCTCGGCCCAATTCCATAGATATCTATCGACGTAGCCGAGCGAGGTGTGGGCTTCGCCCAACGAGTCGTCAATCGCCAGCGCCCGCTCGGCGTAGGCCCTGGCTTGCGGCAAGACCTCATTTGAAGAGGCGCTGCTGTAAAGCGGCAAGACAACATAGCAATCGGCGAGGCCGACAAAGGCGAGCGCGTAATTCGGATCACGGTCTGCCGCCGCTTTGAATTGCTCAATCGCTTTCCGCAGATTCTCCTCGTCGCGCTTGTTCCAGTAGAAACGTCCCTTGAGGTAAAGCTGATAGGCTTCGTTACTGCTGGTGTACGACTTTTCCAGCCTCTGCTCGACATCCCCTGACAGCTTCAGTTGCAGCTTGTGGGCGATCTCGGCGGCGATATCGCGCTGCGTCGCCAACAATTCAGACGTCTTGCGCTCGTACTGCTCGCCCCACAGCAGTTTGTTGTTTCGGACGTCAATCAATTCAACGCTGATCGTCAGGTTCTCGCCGCGCTGCAATATCCTCCCCGTCATCACCGCGTTCACGCCAAGCTCATTGCCGATTTTTTGCGCGTCGGTTTCCTTGCCCTTATAACGAAAGACCGAACTCGTCGGACTGACCTTCAAGTTGGGCAGTTGCGACAGACGATAGATCAACGATTCCGCCAGGCCGTCGGAAAGGTAGTCGGTGTCGGCGTCCTTGCTGCGATTCTCGAAGGGCAAGACCGCGATGGACTCGATGGCAGCGCCGCGGCTCCGCGCACTGAAATACAACCCTGCGGCCACTGCCGCCCCGACCATCACGAGCAGGGCAACAACTGCCGCGAGTTTGTGCCGCTGGATTCCGGTGACGATGTACTCGGCGCTTGAGGGTGGGGATGGTCGGAAATCGCTGGTCGCGGTGTTGCGTTGCCCGCTGACCGTTTGACTAACCGGGACACTGGTGGCCGGTGCGTCCCGCGGTGGAACGCTATTACTGGCTTGCGGGTCAGATTCGATCTCTCGGCGAACGTCTTCAAGCTCAATTCCCACATCTCTGATCGACTGGTAACGCTTCTCCGGGTCCTTTTCGAGGCATCGGCGGATGACTCGCTGCAAATCCGTCGGGGCGTCGGGGTTGAAATCCTTCACCGGGGCCGGGGCCGAGTAGATGATCTTGTGTAGCGTATCGATTGCCGAGTCGCCCTCAAACGGCCTTCTGCCGGTCACCGCTTCAAACAGAATGCAGCCGAACGAGAAAATATCCGACCGCTGATCAACCGGCTTGCCCTGTGCCTGCTCGGGCGACATGTAGCCAATCGTTCCCATCACTGCGCCCGCGGCAGAGAGCGGCTGCGCGGGCATCATTGCTGTCGCGGCGTCTTCGCTGGTGATCGCCGAGCTGCGGGTCTCGATGAGTTTCGCAAGCCCGAAATCCAATATCTTGGCGTAGCCGTCACGCGTGATCATGATGTTGTCGGGCTTGAGGTCGCGGTGAACGATGGCAGCGGCGTGCGCCTTCGCCAGACCTTCGGCCACCTGCGACAAGTACTTGAGCAGCGTGCCCAGAGAATACTTATCGCGCTGCGCGCTGGTTGTGAGGGTGTCGCCATCGATGAACTCCATTGCGATGTAGTGAGCCCCGTTGGCTTCACCGACTTCGTAAATGTGCGCGATGTTGGGATGGCTGAGGGCGGCGGCGGCTTTTGCCTCCAGTACGAATCGCCAGAGCCGGTCTTCGTTGGCAATGAACTCGGGCAGCAGCAGCTTGAGCGCGACCTTGCGATCCAGGCGGGTGTCTTCGGCCAGGTAGACTTCACCCATGCCGCCCGCGCCGAGCTTCTTAAGTATCCGATAGTGTGCAACGGACTGTTCAAGCATGAATACCCTTCATCCTTCTGAAGCGGCGATAATTCTATCGGGAAACGGTATCTTTTCAACCTGAGCAGTCGGGCAGCATGGTCAGGAATTAATCGGGCTAGACTTACAATGATATCACGAACGCTTGAGAGGTCTAACGATGCAAAAGCCGAACGATGAAAAACGAGAGCGCCGCGATCAAGGCCGATGCCGGGATGGTCAACACCCATGCCCAGATGACCGTGCGCGCCACGCCCCAGCGCACCGCCGACAGTCGCCGCGTCGCGCCGACGCCGACGATTGCGCCGGTAATCGTGTGGGTCGTGCTCACAGGGATGCCGCCGAAGGTCGCCATCGCCAGGGTCGCTGCGCCTGCGGTCTCTGCCGCAAAGCCGCCGACCGGCTTGAGCTTGGTCAGGCGCGAGCCCATCGTATGTACGATGCGCCAGCCGCCCGATAGCGTCCCCAGCGCGATGGCCGCCTGACAACTGAGGACGACCCAGAGCGGGATGCCCGGCAGTGAGCCGTTCGGTCCCGCTTGCATTTGATTGCCGGCCACCAGCACAGCCGTGATGATGCCCATCGTCTTCTGCGCGTCGTTGCCGCCGTGGCCTAAGCTATACAGCGCCGCCGACACCAATTGGCCCTTGCGAAAAAAGCGATCCACGCGATCCGGCGAAAACTTTTGGAAGATCCACATGATCGCCACCATAACCATGAAGCCCAGAATCATCCCGACGATGGGCGAGATAAAGATAAACGCGACGGTCTTGATCCAGCCTTCCGGTTTGAGCAAACCGGAGACGCCTTGATAAGCGGCGATGGCCGCGCCCGCGTAGCCGCCGACCAGCGCATGCGACGAGCTTGAAGGCAGGCCGTAATACCAGGTAATGACGTCCCAGACGATGGCGCCGACAAGGCCGCACAGCAGCACCCACAACTGCCATTGCTCGTCAATCAGCTTAATATTAATCAGGTCGCCGCCGATGGTCTTGGCCACTCGCGTGCCGAAAACCAGGAAGGCGATGAAGTTAAAAACTGCCGCCCAGATGACCGCCAGGCCGGGCGTCAGCACGCGCGTCGAGACCACCGTGGCAATCGAATTCGCCGCGTCGTGCCAGCCGTTGGCGAAATCGAAAATCAGCGCGACCAGGATAATGAAAAGAACCAACGCGAGCAGCGTTGTCATTCGGGCAGACCTCCCCAGGGAAACGATGAATGAGAAATGAAGAATGATGAATTAAAGAGACCAGTCCCATTGCCATGGGCGCAGCTCCGGCAGTTCATCATTTATCATTCATCATTCTTCATTTATTCTTGACGACGACAGCTTCGAGAGCTTCGGCGACGTCCTTGCAACGGTCAATCGAATTTTCCAGTTCTTCGAAGAGCGACATCCACTTGATGACTTCGATGGGGTCTTTTTCTTCCTTGAAGAGCCGGCGGATGGCTTCGCGGTAGAGCGCGTCGCCGCGCTTTTCGAGCTGATTGATCTTTTGCAGATGCTCGCCGACGCCGCGCCCGCCCTCAAGCAGCGCGAAGACATCGGCCAGCTCGCCGGTGGCGCTACAGAGGATGCGGGCGATCTCGACTGCTTCGGGGCGCGGCCCGCTAACGCTATAAATGTCAAGCCGCCGCGCCAGGTCGGTGATCATGTCAATGACGTCGTCAAGCTCGGTGACCAGCAGGAAAATGTCTTCGCGGTCAATTGGCGTGATGAAGCTCGAATTGAGCTTCTGTGTGATCTTCGCGCCCATCTCGTCGCAGCCCACCTCGACCGCCTTGATCTCTTCGGCATAGCGCCCCAGGTTCTGGTAATCTTCGAAAATCCTCGCGAAGATTTCGCCGCCTTTTTTCACCTGCGCGGCAAGCTGACTGAGCATAGTGAAGTATTTTTCTTCTCGTGGTATCAAGCCCATAGTTGCCTCGCCTGCTTGAATTTTGATTGCAGCGCTTCGTTACTCGTCGGTAACAAGCTTCCACGCGGTCGTAACAAAGTGGATACATCGTATAGGGCGAGAACATCGGCAGTCAACTTGGATTGCAGTCATCGGGCAAGAGAACGGGCGCGACGGGCGGCCCGGTCAGCCGCCCGTCGTCTGCCGCATCAAGCGGTGGGATGAAGGTTAAACGGACAGGCTCAGACTTCCGTGCGGAAAACGATTTCCGGCACCACGATGCGGACGGGCGGCACGACGATCTTCGGCATGTTGATCTTGGGGACCGTCATCCGCGGGATGGTTATCGGCGCGAGCCGCATTTGCGGAATAGCCACCGGCGCGATGTTCATTTCGGGAACGACTACCGGCGGCATCGCCTCAATATGAATCTGGGGGATGGCGACCGGCGCAAAATCGAACGGCGCAATGGTAATCGGGCCGATCTCCAGCGGCTCGACCAGCGCCTCTGATACGATCACGTCATCATCATCCGACCAGACCATCGAGGTCTTGCCCTTTTCGATCTGCACAGTCAGGGTGCGCTCCTGGCGGTCGCGCATCACTTTGACTTCGACCGCGCCTTCGCTGCGGTTGCCCAATGCCTCGATAACGCTTCCGGGACGGTCAACCGTTACCCCGCCAATTGATAGAATTACGTCGCCGGCTTTGATGCCGGCGCGTGCCGCCACCGAGTCGGGGTGGACAAAAGTGACGAGCGCCCCATTGCGATTTTGCAATCCGAAATACTCCGCGAGCTGCGGCGACATGCTCTGCAAAGAGATACCTAAGCGTACGCCGCCGAAACCGTAAGCGCGGGCGGCGATGGCCGGACGGGCAATCATCCGGGCGCGCGGCGCGGTGGTTACGGCACTGATGTGGCTGAGATAATCGGCGCGGTTGCCGAGCCTCACGGCGACTTCCATCTCGCTGCCATTGCGCAGCACGCCGAGCTTGACGTTGCGGCCCCCCGGCGTTTCGCGCAGGTGGCGGCTCAAGGCGCGAGCGCTCTCGACCGGGTCGCCGTTCCAGCGGACGATGACATCGTCTTTCTGCAAACCGGCCCTGGCCGCTGCCGTATCGCCGGTCACGCTGGTAATCCACGCGCCGCGCTCTTCGCGCAGCCGCAAGCGCCCGGCGACTTCATCGGTCACTTCTTCGATCTCGACGCCCAGAAAGCTGCTCGACGACATCGTAATGCGCCGAGGGCGTTCGGCCTTGTCCTGGTCTGCGGGCGCGGCCAGCACCGCCGAGCTGATGATCAGCGCCGTCCCTAAAGCGAGCATAATAGTCCGTTTCATTGCGAATCGTCCCTCCTTCATGGTGGTGTGGTAGCCAACTGATTACTCGCGCGATTCAACGGATGAGTTCCAAAATCTGCGAACCCACAGGCACAATTCCGCCTCGCCTGTCGAGTGAGTGCGCGGCGGCGGCAAAAGGTTTCAGGATTTTTTGGCGCGGCGGGGCGCGGCGGGATTCGTGCGCCCCGAACGGCGATTATCGGCTGATGCCGAAGGCGCGGCGGTAGAAGGCGATGGCTTCGGCCCACGCTTGATCGGTCGCTTCCGAATCGTAGCGTGGCCCTTCGTCGCGCATAAACGCGTGCTCTGCCGGGTAGAGGCTGATGTCGAATTTCGTCCCGGCGTGTCTGAGCGCTTGCTCAATCTGTGCGCGCCCTTCTTCGGGGATGTGGGGGTCGAGCGCGCCGAAGACGAGCAGCAGGTTGCCGCTAATTTCGGCGGCGCGCTCAAGCGAGCCGGCGTCGGCATCTTTGCCGAGCTTGCCGTTGTGCAGGCCGGTTGGATAAAAGCAGACCGTGGCGCGCACGTCCGGTTGCAGCGCCGCTCGGAAGGCCAGATGGCCGCCGATGCAGAATCCGCAGGCGCCCAACTCTCCCGCCGCAACGCGCGGCTTGCGGCTCAACCAGTCGAGCGCGGCGCGGGCATCGGCGTCGAACTCGGCGACTGCGGTGCGCGCGGCGTCATTCATACCGCGGTCGCGTCCGGCGTCGTCAAAGGCAATCGCCGTCCCCGCCGGCTCGATGCGGTGATAAATCTCCGGCGCGGCGACGACAAAGCCATACCCGGCCAACCGCATCACGGCGCGGGTGGTCGACCCTGTAAGCTGAAAGATATCCGAATAAAGCAGAATGCCGGGATAACGGCCCTCGGCGCGCGGCGCGGCAACCAACATTCGCATGGGGCTGCCATCAACCGGAATGTCAATGTACTCGGTGGTGATGATCATCAGGTTATTCTTGAGACGTGGAAGAAGTCGGTTTCGCCGGTCGCCGGAGTAGCCGCCGCAGACGCCCTGAGAGCCACCTCAGGGACGTTCGAAAAAAGCCGTGTTCGGGAGGCGCTTCGTCCGCTTTGGTTTGCGCCTCGGCTTCGATGGCGGTGAAGAATTGCGCCAGCATCATGCGCGCCGCGCCTTGAATCATGCGCTGGCCGACGCCAGCAATCGTGCCGCCGACCTGCACATCACCGCTGTAATTCACCACCGTCGCGCCATCGCGTTCTTCGAGGTCGAGCGTGCCCGCGCCTTTCAAGAAACCGGGCTGGCCTTTGCCATCCACCACCATGCGAAAGTGCGTCGGCGGCTGCATCTCTTCGAGCCGCACGTTGCCGGTGAAGACGCCTTTGATCGAGCCGACGCCGGCGCGCAAGGTCGTCGAGAAATGATTCTCCGCGACTTGCTCAAGCCGCTCGCAGCCCGGTATGCAGCGCTGCAAAACCGCCGGATCAACCAGTGCCTGAAAGACGCGCTCGCGGCGCGCCTGGACTTCCTGTTTGCCTTCGATCTTCATAGGGACTAGGGACGGGGTTGGGAACTAGGGGCCGGAGGTTAGAGAGTCCAGGCTTATTCGAAGCCCGATCTCTAGTCTCCAGTCCCTAGCCCCTAAGCCCCTATTTGACGCGCGCGGTCGCCGCCTGAACGGCGCGGCGCGTGTAGACCTGTGCGAGATGTGTGCGATAGCTCTCTGAAGCGTAGATGTCGCCGTTGATGGTCACGCCATCGGCAGCGGTCGCCGCCGCCGTGGCGATGACCTGCTCGTCGAGCGCTGATCCTCTGAGCGCCGCTTCTGCGCCGTTGGCGCGATAAGCCTTTGAAGCGACGCCGGTGATGCCGACGCTTACGGATTCACAGGCGCCGCCCGCATCGCGCACCAGATGCACCGCGACACCGACGACCGCAAACCCGGAGGCCGGCTGCGCCGCCTTCACATACGCCTGGCCATAGCGACCCGCGGGCACAGGGATGCGAACCTCGCGGAGGATTTCGCCGGCATCCAGTGCCGTCGTCAGCATGTCTACAAAGAAATCATCCGCCGCAATCACGCGCTCGCCGCTGCCGCCGACGGCGACCATCTCTGCCTTGAGCGCGATCATCACCGCCGGCCAGTCCGCCGCCGGGTCGGCGTGCGCCAGGCTGCCACCGATAGTGCCGCGATTGCGCACCTGCGCGTCGCCGATCTGCGCCGCGGCTTCGGGCAAGATCGGGCAGATGTCGCGCAGCCGGTCGCTGGCTTCAATCTGAAAATGCGTCGTCATCGCGCCGATGCGAATCCTATCGCCTTCTTCGCGAATGTAAGCCAGATCACGGATGCGCCCGATATCGATCAAGACCGCAGGCTGCGCCAGCCGCAGCTTCATCGCCGGGATCAGGCTGTGGCCGCCGGCCAGTATCTTGGCGTCGTCGGCGTGTTGCTGAAGCAATGCGAGCGCTTCGTCGAGCGTCGCAGGCTGATGGTAATCGAATTGCGTTGGAACCATGATCTCTCCTTCAACGCGGAGTGGTCGCCCCCGCGCCGATCCTTCGATTGTCAGCTTCACCTAACGGAAATGATATATTCTGTCAGCACGGAGCGACGTTCTTTGGCGCGCTTTGCGGATTCCACCAGATCGCGCACCGTGGTGATGAGTTCGTCAACGACTTCCGGCGTAAACGACGCGTCGCCATCTTCAGTACAAACCCAGGCATAGACGCCCGGAATGCGAACCGACACGCCATCTTCACTATACTCAAAAGTTGTCGGCAGCCATTCCCGCCGTCTGTTGTGTTCGCGGCAAACCGGAGCGGGTAGATCGGTCATAGCTTACCTTTGTTTGCGCCGTCTGAAAGGCGGATGTTCCCATAGAAGCTCGTCGGGAATGTATGCAGTGATAATCTCAAGGTACACATCATCAGCATACTCACAGACGACATGCAAGTAAATGAAGGCGTCACCCTCCAGTGGCACGCTTCCGCAAATCAGCAGTCGCTGATCCGCCGGATACTCCTCCACGATTTTGCCATTGAGAATGGCTTCGACAATCTGCTTCTGGTCGAAGCCTTCCTTCAAAGCGTGAACAACTGCGTGGCTTCTTAACAGGTACTTGCCGCGCCTCACGCGTTCACGGAGATGTTCAATGTCAATGCCCATGCGTCACGCCGCAAAATAACCTCGCAGATCAGTTGTGCTGATTGACGATCTGCCAGAGCTTTTCCGGCTTGAGCGGCATATCGATATGACGCACGCCGAATGGCGCGAGCGCGTCAACGACGGCGTTGACAATTGCCGGGGTGGCGCCAATCGTCCCCGCTTCGCCGACGCCTTTGACGCCCATGGGGTTGACCGGCGACGGCGTCTCTGTGCGGTCAAGCTCCATCAGCGGGATCATCGCCGCCTTCGGCACGGCGTAATCCATCAGCGTGCCGGTGACAAGCTGGCCTTGCTCGTCATAGACCACTTCTTCATACATTGCCTGGCCGATGCTCTGCACGATGCCGCCATGCACCTGCCCATCAACCAGCATCGGGTTGATTACCTTGCCGCAATCGTCGACGGCGACGTAGCGCAGGAACTTGATGTCGCCGGTGTCGCGATCCACCTCGACCACGGCGATGTGCGTGCCGAACGGGAAAGTGAAGTTTGACGGCTCGAAGAAGTGTGTCGCCGACAGCCCCGGCTCAAGCCCCGGCGGAATCTCGCGTGCCAGATGCGCCGCCAGCGCAACGTCTTGAATCGTCACCTGCTTGCCGTCATCTTCGGGCTCGGGCAGCGCGCCCGCCGGCGCCTGCCCTGCGGGAAGCACCGGCTCGGGCACTTCGTTGGACGCCGCCGAAGCGGCTCTGGCAGCCATTTTCGTGAACTTGCCTTCGTTGAAAGCGACGCTCGCGGCATCAACGCCAAGCATGTGCGCGGCAATCTGCCGGGCTTTCTCGATCAGCTTCTCGACCGCCATGTAAACCGCAGTGCCGCCGACCGCCGTGGCGCGACTGCCGAAGGTGCCGATGCCGTATTGCACAATTGCAGTGTCGCCATGAATCACCGTGATATCGTCTATATCAATGCCGAGCTGGTCGGCAACGATCTGCGCAAACGAGGTCTCCTGCCCCTGGCCGTGCGGCGACGAGCCGGTCATCACCGTGACTTTGCAGGTCGGTTCAATGCGAACGGTGGCGCTCTCCCAACCGCCGGCGGGCATCGCCTGCGACGGGCCGAGGGCGCAAATCTCGACATAGGTCGAAACGCCGATGCCGATCAAACGCCCTTCGTCGCGCGCTTTGCGCTGCTCTTCGCGCAGGGCCTGGTAATCGGCCATGCCGAGCGCCTTGTCGAGCGCCGCTTCATAGTTGCCGCTGTCGTAAAACAACCCCGTCGCCGTCTTGAAAGGAAACTCGTCCGGCTTCGGGAAGTTCTTGCGCCGCACGTCTACGGTATCCATGCCTAGCTCAGCAGCGACCAGATCGAGCGCCCGCTCGACCACATAAGTCGCTTCGGGCCGGCCCGCGCCGCGATAGGCGTCGGTTGCAACTTTGTTGGTGAAGACGCCGGTGATGTTGATCTGAATGGCGGGAATCTTGTAACAGCCCGACAGCATCAACCCCGTCAACGTCGGGATGGCCGGCGTCAGCAGTTGCATGTAAGCGCCCATGTCGGCCAGCACGTTCCAGCGCAGGCCGGTGAGCGTGCCGTCGTTGTTGAAGCCAACGTCGAGCGTGCCCACTTGCCCGCGCCCGTGAATCGTCGCCTGCATATTCTCGCGGCGCGTCTCGATCCATTTGACCGGCGAGCCGAGCTGCATGGCGATCCAGCCGAGCAGCGCTTCCTCGGCATAGACGTTGAGCTTCGAGCCGAAGCCGCCGCCGACTTCGGGGGTAATCACCCGCAGCTTGTTTTCAGGAACGCCGAGCATCAGCGCCACCTGCGTGCGCATCAGGTGGGGAATCTGTGTCGAAGACCAGATCGTCAATTCTTTCTCGCCGGGCAGGTAACGCGCCAGCACGCCGCGCGGCTCCATCGCAATGGGCGCGAGCCGCTGATGGACGATGCGCTGACTGACGACGTGATCGGCTCCCTTGAGCGCCGCGTCAATGTCGCCTTCGCCAGCCGTGAGCTTATAGGCGATGTTGTCGCCGTACGCTTCATAAATCGCCGGGCCGCCACTGGCCGCCGCTTCCAGGTCAACGGCAACGGGCAGCTCTTCATAATCGACCATAATCAGATCGATGGCGTCGCGCGCCGCGTAGCGATCCGTGGCGACGACGGCGGCAAGGGGATGGCCGACGAAGACGACGTGGTCGGTCGCCAGCACACGGTAATCCGGGATGCGCAGGCCAGGGATAGCGCCGGCGCTGGCGCAAGGCACCGGGCCGACTTTCTGCGCCACATCCTTGCCGGTATAGACGGCAATGACGCCGGGCGCGTGCGCCGCTTCGCTCACATCGATGCTGGTGATCCGCGCGTGCGCGTACATCGAGCGCAGGAACATGACCGTGAGCGTGTCCGCGAGCTTGACGTCATCAACGTAGTGACCGAGCCCTTGAATCAGTCGTGGGTCTTCAGTCCGCTTGACGCTCTTGCCGACGTATCGATTGGACATAAATCCTCCGGGAGTCAGGAGTCAGAAGTCAGAATGGAAGAGGAAGCTGGACACTCGCCTCCACATTTATTCTGACTCCTGACTCCTGACTCCTGACTTCTTCTGTTAGTCTCCCGATGCCGCTTTCATCTTGCCGGCGGCATAGCGCACGGCTTCGATAATGTTCTGGTAGCCGGTGCAGCGACAGAGATTGCCTTCGAGCCCGTGGCGAATCTCGTCGTCGCCGGGCTCGGGATTGCGCGCCAGCAACTGCGCCGCCGCCATGATCATGCCCGGCGTGCAGTAGCCGCATTGCAGGCCATGTTTTTCCCAGAAGCCTTCCTGTACGGGATGCAACTGGCCATTGGCCGCCATGCCTTCGATGGAGGTTACCTGACAGCCTTCGGCCTGCACGGCAAAGACGGTGCAGGATTTGACCGACTGACCATCGAGCAGCACGGTGCATGCGCCGCAGATCGATGTTTCACAGCCGACGTGCGTGCCGGTCAGCCCAAGCACATCGCGCAAATAATGGACGAGCAACATTCGCGGCTCGACCTCGCGATGCTGGGTCACGCCATTGACTGTGAGGGTGATTGCTTTCTTCATTGAAGCCACCTCGCGTAGTTGTTGATGGATGAGAAAAGAAACAAGTCTAGCTTGCTCTTTATACAACCTGGCGCGACGAGTGACAAGGAAAAATGGGCGCCGTGTCGCCGCAGGTTGACGGTTAAAGTGCAACCCGCTCAGTATCAGCACACCGCGCGCAGAGTTTTTGCAGAATTGTGCAATGATTCGCGAGAATCCTCATTACCGCCCGCTATCCCAGAGCCGTATAATCAAACTGAAGCAGGGGACGCAAAAAGTGTTTGCGAGCGAAACCAAAGGATACCTGGAGAAAGTTGAGGTCAGCCCTGGAAGGACGCCTCGAAGGAGAAATCATGCAGAAGCGCAAACTTGGAAATAGCAACCTGGAAGTCTCGGCTATCGGATTGGGTTGCATGGGCATGAGCTATGGCTACGGCCCGGCGGCAGACAAGCAGGAGATGATCTCATTGATTCGGACAGCCGTCGAACGCGGCGTCACCTTCTTCGATACCGCTGAAGCGTATGGCCCGTTCACGAACGAAGAACTTGTAGGCGAAGCCCTCGTCCCCTTCCGTGAGCAGGTGGTGATCGCAACGAAGTTCGGGTTCAAGATTGATCCCACGGTGGAGCGAGGTCTGGCCGGGCTGAATAGTCGGCCAGCGCATGTTAAAGCGGTTGCGGAAGCTTCGCTCAAGCGACTCAAGGTCGAAGCTATCGATCTGTTCTACCAACACCGCGTTGACCCTGAGGTGCCAATCGAAGATGTCGCAGGCGCAGTGAAGGAGTTGATTCAGGAGGGCAAGGTCAAGCACTTCGGTCTTTCCGAAGCCGGCGTACAGTCGATCCGCCGCGCACACGCCGTCCATCCGGTCGCGGCGCTCCAGAGCGAATACTCGCTGTGGTGGCGGGAGCCTGAAGCGGAAGTGCTGCCGACGCTTGAAGAACTCGGAATCGGGTTCGTTCCGTTCAGCCCGCTTGGCAAAGGCTTCCTCACGGGCAAGATCAACGAAAACACGACGTTCGACAGCTCCGACTTCCGCAACATCGTCCCGCGCTTTACGCCGGAGGCTCGGAAAGCGAATCAGGCAGTGGTTGATCTGCTTGGCAGGATCGCCGAACAGAAGCAGGCGACCCCGGCGCAGATCGCGCTTGCCTGGCTGCTTGCTCAAAAGCCGTGGATCGCGCCGATCCCAGGCACCACGAAGCTGCATCGCCTGGACGAAAACATTGGGGCAGTCTCCGTCGAGCTTACGGCTGATGATCTCCGCGAGATCGATACCGCCGCTTCAGAGATCACCGTGCAAGGGGCTCGATACCCGGAAAACCTGAAGCAAATGACCGGTCGCTGAACGAGACAGAATCGACAGCGGCTGGCACACCGCTTTGCGGATTAGGTGACGACATGCCTGAGCTTGCCGAATGGGACAGCTTTTACTTAATTGTTGGCTCGGCAGCGGGTGCTCTGATCGGCTTGCAGTTTGTCGTGATGACGCTCGTAGCCGGCAGGCCCCAACGACCTGAGGCGGATGCTGGCGCCGCCTTTGCGACCCCAACGATTGTTCATTTCGGCACCGCGTTGCTGTTGTCGGCAATCATCCGCGCGCCCTGGCAAGCGATTCTGCCCGCCGCCGTGATTTGGGGTCTGGTGGGTTTCGGCGGCGTAGCGTATGTGCTGATGGTGGCTCGACGTATGCGAGCGCAGACCACCTACCGACCAGAGTTCCAGGATTGGTTGTTTCATGCGCTGCTGCCTCTGGCGGCGTACGCTCTACTTGCGCTCTCGACACTGGCCGCTCGCTCACATACGCGCGCGGCGATGTTTGGCGTCGGAGCTTCGGTACTGTTGTTGCTCTTCATTGGCATTCACAATGCCTGGGACACCGTGACCTACCATGTCTTTATCGAAAAACGCCAAGACCACGAGGATGAGCGGCGTCACTGAGAAATGGAAGGGAGGCGCTCGACGGCAAGGTTGTCGAATCGCTGCCCGCGTCTGGCGGCAACGCATGGTTAGCTCCCTTTCCATGAATGCGGGCTGGTATTGACTGCGGACTGAAATGAGCGTAGAAGCAGCCTTGCAGTTCCAGTTTACTGTAGGAGGTCTGAGCAATGACGGTTTACATGGTCGAACGTGATTTGCCGGGAGTGACGACAGAGCAATTAGCGGCTGCCCAGAAGGCAGCAATAGAAAAAGGCCAGGAGTTCATGGCAAACGGAAAGGATGTGCGCTACATTCGCAGCATCTTCGTTCCCGGCGAATCTAAATGCATGTGCTTATTCGAGGCGGCCAATCCGGAAGTCGTCAAGGAAGTAAATGAAGCGGCACAGATACCTTTCACTGAGATCAAAGAAGCGCTTGACTTGACGCCTGCGGCGACAAAGAGTTGATCCGAGACATAATAGCGCACAGCCGAAATGGGTCTGACCAGCCGTGGCAGCAGAGGCCGCGAAGCGCACTGGTTATGGGCGCTGGTGAGGTTGTTCGCGGCCCCGCTGAACGCGAGCGTTAGGCGCGGCAGGCGTCTTGAGCGCCGCCTTTTCATTCGGCTGTGTGCTTCACCTCTACAGGCTCTAGCGTCCGCGTGGTGTGCTCGGTAACGCTGAACGCCGGCTCTGCAAGCATGCCCGCCGTTGCTTCCTTAAGCTCTTTCGTCGTTTGCTTCTTCAGTTGCTTGGTGTCGTCAGCTTCTTTAGCACTCTTCTTGCGACCCAATAACATCCAGATGAACACGCCTTCGACCGCAAGCATTATCAGAAAGCTAATCAGCGTGAAGAAGATGATCAGCCCCAGATTATCAGCCTGGTTGAACACGCGTTTCAACACCGCCATCAAGCCGATGATCGCGCCGAGGCCGAAGATGAATACGGCGGCTATCGCCCCCACGAGAATTTCCGGCTTCACCTCTGATGATTTGCTGTCATCGCCTTTCGCCCCACTCAGCCGGGCTCCGCATTGATTGCAATAGGTCAGGTTTGGTGAGACTGCCGAACCACATGTTGAACAATACATTTTTCACCTCTCTGAGAGACCATACGGCACGGCGAAGGGGCGAGTTCAACGAGGGTACTCTATACCAGGGGCGAACGTTTAATGCATTGTATAATCGGGCGCGGCGCGTAGCACTGAAAGAAACCATAAGAATTGATCTGCCCGGGCTCGAAGATTCTTGCTACAGGATTCTTAGCCGGTGGTAAGGCAGAAGTGATATTGATCAAAAGGCGCGGCTGAGTGCTTCAGGTCTCAACCGCGCCAGGATCTGCCTTCAATTCAAAGCCTCACTAATTGGAGTGGATCACGATGCTGCCTCCCACAATCACTGTCGTAGGATCGGAATTATCAGAAGCGTCTGTCTGGTTATCGTAGACCACCGCGCCTGAAGCCTTGTTCCAGACCTTGATGCGGAACTTGTCTTGCCCGCCGCCACCGTTGACCTGCCCATCAATCGCAGTGAGCATAAAGGCGTAGTTGCCACTGCCATTGATCGTGCCACTGCCTTTGTACATTGCCCTCGCGCCGGCCACCACCAGCCAGTCGTAGCTGGTGCTGTGGAAGTTGAAATTGGCTGCTTTGAACTGAAACTCGGTCTGGCCCGTTGGCACGTTCGCGCCATGCTCGTACTTCGACACGAATCCAAAATTAGCTTTGCCGGTCAAAGTCGGATTGGCAACATAAGCGCCCGCCGGTGAATTGATCCAGCCGCCGCCTGTGACAAATCCGCCATTCGCATCGTAGATGACGATCATCGCCGGCAGTTCAGCGACCGTGTTTGCCATGCCTGATGCCCCAAGCTGGTCGGTGACGGTGAGCTTCACTTGATACACCCCGGCAGCGCCAAAGACGTGAGTGGCCGTCACGGTGCCGGCACTCTCGTTAATGGTTCCCGCTTGTGTGAGATTGTCGAACATCCACTGCGCGGTGTGGGTGTCGCCGGCGTTATCAGCGAACATGCCGGTAAAGGTCACCGGCGTACCGACGGCATAGATAGCCCCACTGGCCGGAGCCGTAATGGTCACCACGGGTGCCTGGTTCGGTAGTACCTGATTGAACTTCTGGATGCGGTTAGTGTCGAGGTCGGCAACGTAAACGTTGTAGGCGCCATCCACCGCGACCGCGTAAGGCCCTTCAAACTCTCCGTCCCCTGTTCCTAAGCTGCCCCACTGGGTGATGAAATTCCCGTTGGCGTCGAATTTCTGGACCCGGTTGTTGTTATGGTCAGTTACGTAGACCATGCCGGATGCGTCTACGTCTACGGCGGAAGCTCCCGCAAACTGGCCGTTGCCCACGCCCAGCCCGCCCCACTTCGTCAGGAAGTTGCCATCGGAGTCGAACTTTTGAATATATTGGGTGACATCATCGGCGACGTAGACCATGCCGGTGGCGTCCGCCGCCAGGCCGAGTGGCTGACTGAATTGTCCGTCGCCCGTGCCAAAGCTGCCCCACTTGGTCAGGAAGTTTCCATTCGAGTCGAATTTCTCAATACGATAGTTAAAGGGATCGGCGACATAAACATTGGCGGAGCCATCCACGGCGATGGCGAGAGGGAAATTGAACTGGCCATCGCCTGATCCAAAGCTGCCCCATTTCGTCAGGAAGTTACCATTGGAATCGAACTTCTGAATGCGGTGGTTGTTGGCGTCGACGACGTAGACATTCGATAAGCCATCGACCGCTACGTCATAGGGGTAATAAAACTCTCCGTCGCCCGAACCAAAGCTGCCCCACTTGGTCAGGAAGTTTCCATTCGAGTCGAATTTTTGGATGCGGTGGTTGTAAACGTCAGCGACATAGATGTTGCCGGAAGGGTCCGCCGCTAAGCCGGCAACATAAAACTCTCCGTCGCCGGCGCCAGGGCTGCCCCACTTCAGTGCAAAGTTAACGCTCGCGGCCGCCGTGCCGGCTAAGGCCAGCACCACTAACAACCCGGTCACAAGGGCAATGCGCCTTTTACCTTCAGCTAATTGTGCGGCCAAGCCTTTCCGTCTGTTATACACGAATCTGTCTTTCATGGATTCATCTCCTTTTATGGTATTTGGGTGTCGCGTTGCATAGGCAGTGGGTTGCTATCAGGCAAACTATGGAAGTCGATTTCTTTTGCTGTTATAGACTTCTGAATCTGCAAACCGCCAGGGTTCGATCCGGTGTGAGTCTGAGCATACGGTCGCCTTATAGTTTCCATCATCAACTCCTCTGCGTTAAAAAGGCCGCGAGAGGTAAGCCTTGTCATATCTGACCTGGCTTGCGGCCCAGCACGACGGGAACCATAAACCGGACCGTGTCTCCACGTCTTGTAAGCCGCCTTGTGTTTTTTGAGGATTTTATGGGTATTCTTGAATTCTGCCTTTAAACGACAAGGGATACAGCGGTTACTGAATTGGCAGGGTTCAATTCGACCTGAGGCTTAGAACAGTTTTCAAATGGGTTAAGGCTGTAGGGGCAACCACAAGGGTTGCCCGGATTGCCGCAGGCGATGATCGGTCATCGAGCGAAGCTCGATCCGGGCCGCGGATAAGCCCGCGCCGCGCCAAGCGCATCCTGCGCCATCGTCCCTACCGCTATATGCAACAGAAAACCGCTCTTTTGCAGGAACCTGCTGAACCTTCGGGTGTCGGAACATGGCCTTATCTGACGGCGTTACTGCCACCAGGTTCTTTCCCTGGTAGCTGTATCTTTGGCTTCTCGGGGTGCCGACGGTACAGGACTACTGTCTTGCCTATAACCTGTACCAGCTTCACACCATTTAGCCTGCCGGCTATCGTCTCTCCGCTCTCGTCAGCACTCTCTGGCGCCAGGTCAAGCACCTTCACTTTAATCAACTCTCGGCTATTGAAGGCGCTCTCTATTGCGTGTAGCAAAGCTTCTGTTAAGCCCTCTTTGCCGATGTGCAGGATCGGTTTTAGCGGATGAGCCAAGCCCTTGAGGTACTGTCGCTGTTTTGGGTTGAGGGCCGCCATAGGCGTTTCAGAGTAGCTGTAATTCTCAAGCGGATCAAGGCTTCATTCAGCACCGCTGAAGGCGCCATCAAGCCGTCTAACGACCAAGATCAGCGGGGCCGAGAACGGCATTCCGATGTTGGTGAGAACGTCGCTTCGCGGCCTCCGCTGCAACGCCTTGTTAGACCTCTGTGCTCGACAGAGACGTAATGATTTGTCAGCGGTTGCGAGCCGACAGCGCCGGGATGGACAACTCGCAATCGCTTGCAGGCACATATCGCTAGCGCAATAGCCGACAGACCTCGCCTCTCAAGATGGCGAACCTCGCAGGCGCAGCGGTTGGAGTGCCCGCCCGCCGCGCAGCCGCCGAGGCGGTGGTGCTGAGGCAAGCGCGGCTGTGTGGTCGGGGTGCAGCTTGCAAAGTCGGGAGGCCGCAGCGAGCTTTGAGGGCTGTCTAACAACGACATGCACCGGAGCGCGGCGAGCGAACTTCTTATGGATGCTTCAATGCACCATGCCGCGCCCGGTAATATCGGGCGTTAGATGGCTACTACTCCGTTGTGAAAACAGAAGAGTTGGGTACGGTTGACAGGGTAGCTATGTCTGACGTACAGTTTGTACGTCTCGTACGAAAAGTATGAGGTAATAGTGGATAACAGAGCATGCGTCTTAATCGAACCAGTGTGGAATAGAAGAAATGTGAACAGACAAGGAGTACTAAAGGCGCATGGAAAGATTAACTATAAGCGAAGCGCGGGAGGATTTTGCCGAAACCGTTAACCGCGTGGCTTATCGCGGTGAACGAATCATTCTGCACAGGCGAGAGAAAGATATCGTTGCTATCGTACCGATAGAGGATCTGGCTATCCTTGAAGAGGTAGAAGATAGATTAGATATCGAAGCTGCTCGTGAGGCGTTGGCAGAATCTGATGAGCGTATACCGTATGATCAGGTACGTAAGGAATTAATTGGCAATCTACGAAATAGTGCTGACGAGAGCCGCCCGGCGCGACTTGGCCGCTCTGCCAAAAAGCGTGTTCAAGCGCGCCGACAGTAAGATTCGGTCGCTGGCGCATCATCCACTCCCTCCAGGATCAAAGAAATTACAGGGCAATTTATTCCGCATACGTGTTGGAGATTATCGGATAGTTTACCAAATAGAATCTGATCAGATTGTAATAGTGATAGTTCGTGTCAGGCATCGACGCGAGGTGTATCGTGGCTTGTGAAAGCATTACCATACTTGGGCTTGCAAACCGTAGGGAATTAGCCCTTCGCGATCCCTGGCAGGCGCATGTCGCTGGTACATCAGCCGACCGTCCTCGCCCCTGACACTGGCGAACCTCGCTGGCCCATGTGCTGACAAGCCTTGCCGCCGCGCAACCGCGTTCGCGGTGTGTTAGTGGCCAGTAATATAATCGGCGCCGCCTGAAGGTGGCGCGAAGGCGGCAGGGCTTTGGCCATGCGGCTGTGTGGTCGGGGTGCAGCTTGCAAAGTCGGGATGCGGCAGCGAGCTTTGAGGGCTGTCTAACAACGACATGCACCGGAGCGCGGCGAGTGCGGTTCTTGTGATTCATCCAATGCGACACGCCGCGCCCGGTAATGTCGAGCGTTAGACGCCTTTTGGCAACTTCACATGTGGGTAATTGAGGATCTTATTGTCTGACGTTAGCAATGGACAGTCATACGTACGTGCTGTTGCCACGATGATTTGATCAGCAGGGTCGCGATGAAACGTGCCGGGCAACTGTGTTGACTCGATAGCTATGCCTGGTGTCAGGTTCAATAACTGTATCCCCGGATAAGCTAAGGCTTGCTCGAACCAGTCCGCAATCGGACACGGTAGGATTAGCCAGTTATACTCACTGAAATTACGCAGCAGCTAAAAAGTGCTGCAAGAACGGGAGTTGGTTTGGAACAGACCGTTGAAATAACTCGCGCTTGAAAGCGTAGACTCTCTGCCTCTGAGTGAGTGCCGCTTGTTGGGTTAAACACAGCGCCATCAATCCCAGATGCAGATGCGCCGTCTGCGCTTTGGCTTTGCGAGTGCTTGATCCACCCCAGCCAAACTCCTGCTTCAACAATCTAAAGGTTTCTTCGATCTGCTGCCTCAAGCGATACTGCCGCTTGATCTGTGCTGGCTTTAATTCCAGCTCATTCGTCACAAAGTAACGCTTTCCATCTTTGATGATTCGCACTTCTTGACCCACTTGCTTGAGATGGCCTCGCGCTTGTCCGTAGCGCTGTGGCCATTTCTGTGAGATACGCTCACCCTCCAACAAGCGATTGCTCTTGATGCGCGCCACATACTTCCAACCCAACTCCGAAAGCAGGTTCAAGATGCGGCGCGAGGTGTACCAACTATCGAACAGCACGTAGTTTGGGCAGATTCCCCATGCGGCGGCTTCGCTTAACATCTCTTGCGCCAACTCGACCTTCGACTTGCCGCCCTTCTGCCACAAGCGCATGGCGACGGGAATCTTGCGCTTGCCGTCGGTCCAGATCAGCAGCACGACCTGCATGCCTTGGGTGATATGGCCAGCGCTACTGGACCAGACCCAAGAGACGGCTTCTGAGTGTTTGGCCCAGCGCTCCCAGGTCGTATCATCGAGCACGAGATAACCGCCTTCGAGAATCATTCGAGAAGCGAAGAGTTCCCACAGCCGTCTGGACCAGGGGAAGCTTGAATGAAGCAGGCGGTTGAAGCCATCGTGCGAGACCGATGGACAGATGGCTGCCAATGACAAACAACTGGAGCGCGTATTGCGATAGATCAGCGCAATCAAGTAGGCTTCCAGTGCAGGGGTTAGTAAGGGGTTGATGTTGACCATAACACCAACATTCTATTCTCCTTCCGACCCCCTGCGTAAAATCAGTATTATAAACAAAAGCTGACAGAGCGCTAGGCGTCTAACGCCCGCGTTCAGCGGGGCCGCGAACGGCCTCCCGCTATTGATGAGAGAAACGCTGCGCGGCCTCCGCTGCAACGCCTTGTTAGATGCACTTCACAATACTGCTACTGAATACCCCCGAATCTCAGGGTCTACCGTGACAAGCGTTAGATTATAATTGATCGCTTGGCAGATCAGCATCCGATCAAATGGGTCGCGGTGCAGCGGCGGCAGTTGCCCCAGCCGCTTTACACTCGCTTCGTCAAGCGGCATACTCGAAATCCTATGTCGCTCTCTTTGTTCTGGCAGGTAAACCTCTGGAACTTGCGGCAATGGGAGTTTCCCAAGACCGTACTTGATGATCGCCTCCCATAATGAAACGACGCTGAGATAGACTTCGTTTGCCGGGTTGCTGATCGTATTCTTCGTGCCGTCAGCTAGCTTCGTATCTCCGCTGATGTACCAGAGAAAAATATGGGTATCCAATAGGAGATTCATTACTCTTCAAACCCTTGAAGAATCCGTTCCGGCAAAGGCGCATCAAAATCGTCAGGGACTTCGAACTCACCGGCGCATAAGCCAGCGGGCCGTCTTTCTCCCGAATTAGAGGTAATCGGTTTGATCTCGGCCATAGGTTTGCCAGATTGAGTAATGACAATGGTCTCGCCGGCTTCGACTCGTTGGAGAAAGGCCGGTAAGTTGCGCTTTATTTCATCTATGCTCACCTGGGTCATAGAGCCATTATCAATTATTGGGAATCTGAAATCAACGCGCTGCTATATTCTCCGCGCGCGTCTAACTTCCAAATAGAAAGAATGATTCAGGCGTCTAAGCATAGCGCCGCGCCGGCTCCGCGTGGCGCACACAGGGTTCAGCGAAAGGTGAAGTGCCGGCGCACGGCGGGCGCATGGAAGTAGCGCAGCGCACGCCGGTAATCTTCGGCAATCTGCGCGCGCAGGGCGTCGGGCGAATCGAAGCGGCGCTCGTCGCGCAGCCGGTGCAGGAAGCGCACGCGAATCGTTTCGCCATACAGCTCGCGGTCGAAATCGATCACATGAGTTTCGACCGTCACTTCCGGCTCGCCGCCAAAGGTCGGCTTATGGCCGACGTTAGTGACCGAGCGCCACCATTCGCCATCGATCAAAGTCAAAGTCACATAAACACCATTCGCCGGCGTAACGGTGTTGTACGGCTTGAGGTTGGCCGTCGGATAGTTTAACTGCGCGCCGGCGATGCGGCGGCCTTCGACGACACGGCTCTCGATGCCATAAGGGCGACCGAGCATGCGCCGCGCCAGGTTGATGCGCCCGGCGACGAGCAACCGGCGAATCATGGTCGAGCTGATGCGGTGGCTGCGCAAGCGAATCTCCGGCACTTCTTCAGCCGTGCCCCCAAGGTCTGTGGCGACCTGTTCGAGCAGCGCGAAATGGCCTTCGCGATTGTGGCCGAAAGCGAAGCCGTAACCGAGATAGACTTCGCGGGCGTCGAGCCGTCCGAAGATCAATTGCCGCAGGAAGTCTGTGGCGCTGACGGCGGCAAGCTCAGGCGTGAAGCGCAAGACGATGACCTGATCGATGCCGAGCCGTTCCATGCCTTCCATCTTCTGCTCGAAGGTCTGTAGCAGTGGCGGCGCGGTCTGCGGGCGCAGCACGGCGCGCGGGTGTGGCTCGAAGGTCACGACCGTCGCCGGTAGAGTGAGCGCCCGCGCCCGTTCGATGACGCGGCGCATGATCTCCTGATGGCCGAGGTGCAGACCATCGAACACGCCGAAGGTCAGCACGCTCGGCGCG